>DAHWHT010000265.1 GCA_027335515.1 Clostridia bacterium | reverse complement strand
AGGCGGCGCGTCCGCGCGCTGCTCGGGGCGGGACTGGGCCCGGTGAAACGGGTCACAGCGGGCGCAGAGAGAGTGCCGCGACGTGTTCGACGTAGGGCCGCAATGTGCCGTCAAACGGGAAGTCGCGGGAGCGGATCCGTCGGCGCAGTTCTTCCAGTTCCGCTCGGGCTCGGATCGCCAGTGCGGGCGGGTAGCCGAAGCGCTGGGCGTTGGTTTCAAGCTCGTCTTCGTCCACCACTTCCCAGCCCTTCCCGGGCCGGCGCACCAGATCCAGGTCGAGGTCCACGAAGGACAGGGTCTCGCCGACGAGGCGCGCCGGCTCGGCGATGTTGCAGTAGTACTGGTGGATGCGGCCATCCCGCACGTCGATGCTGATGGTGAACCACTCCTGCGGCGAGAAGAACTCAAGCGCCCAATCGCTGGCGGCGAACGTCTGGCCCTTTGTGTGGTGCGTGAGTATCCTGCCCGGCTCGCCGAGGCAGACCACAAAGGCGGGGTGCCGGGCGAGGACGCCGGTCGTCCATTCGTAGTGTCGGCGGCCGCCGAACTTGAGTGCCTGAATCCGCAGGGTATCCGCCCTTGGTCACCCCTTCGTGTCCGCACCGCGCCCTCGTGGAGCTGCGGCATCTTCACCACCCTGAGTGCCCCGGTCCCCCGTGTTCGCCGTCGGATCTGGGCCGCGGTTGCCGTTCCCCCTGGGTCGGCGCCCCGAAGCAGGGCCCCTGGCTGTCCCGCCCTATTCTGGCACGTCGGGAAGCGGCGTGGCGCCCGCCCTCCCCGCCCCACTTTGGCCAGGGGCTCTTGCCGCCGCCTGCGACCAGGAGACCGGCGGTGGCAGGCCGCGCCCGCCGCTCCGAACGGAAGGGGCCGCGTGGGTCGCCCGGGAAGCGGCCGGCGCGGTCGTCGGCCTGGTTGGGGGGGGGCGGGAGCGCGGCGGCCACCTGCCTGGGGGCCGCAGGCCCTTGCCCGCTGCCGGGTGGGGCGCTTGAACGCCACTCTGGCCGGAACTTGTGGGATCACCTGGTCGGCCGGTCGTCGGCGGTTGAACGGACCTTGCCGCACCCCTGCAGGCGCGCACCCGAGCACCCCGAGCCGATGGTGGGACGGCCGGTGCGGGTACGACGGCCCAGCGGCGGGTCCACGAGGGCATCGTCCCGCGTGGGCGCCCGCGGAGGGGTTGGCCTGGGGGACGCCGGCATGCGCCCGCGGCGTCCAAGCGCCCGCCCTCCGCTTCGGGGCTTCGCAGCGGAGCGTCGCGCCCGCCTTCCACGGTGGCGGATACGTACGGCCGACCCTTGGGCGGCCGGGCCGTCCGGGTGTGCGTTACGGAGCAAAGTACGGTGCCACAAGGGGGCGCGCCGGGGAGGGGGAGCCACGGCGGACGTGGTCGTCTTGGCGCCCGCATCCGGCCGCCGTCCGCCCGCGCCACGCCCGTCGCATCCCCTGCAACCACCCCAGCGGCCGGCCTGCAGGTCCACACCTTTTGCGCAGGTGGGCGTGATGCCGTTTCGGGAAGGGCGGGGCGGCGGGGATGAACCGTGCGGCGCCGGGGGAGGGGGGCGTCGGGCGGGGCCGGATCCTTCCGTTCCGGCCGTGGTGGCCGTTGACGCACGCGGCGGAGGGTTGCTTGCCGCGGGAGGATGGCCTTGGCCGTGGATGCGCCGCCGGTCTGGGACCCGGGGGACCTGCACCGCGCCGGACCCGGGTCACCGACCGGCACGGCGGAAGGCCGGCTGCTCGCGCCTGGGAACGGGGGGTGGCGTGCGATGCTCCGGACGCGGCGGCGTCGGCTGTGCCGCGCGGCGGCGGGGGCGGTGACGGCCGCCCTTGGCGCGGGCGGCTGTGACCTCGACGCCCCGGGCGGCAGGGCGAGAGGTGCGCTGGCCCACGGGATCGTCACCTTGACGTTCAGCCCGTGGACGGCGGGCGGCACCTGGACCGCCACGGTGCAGCGGCTCCTGGCCCGCAGCATCGCCCCGTTTGAAGCCGCCAACCCCGGCCTGCGGGTGCGGTTGGTACCGCCGCCGGGCGGGTGCTGCAACCCCGCGGCCCTCACTGCGGCCCTGGTGGCCGGGACGGCGCCGGACATCGTCTTGAACAACAACATCGGCGGCTATGCGTCCGGTGGGTTCCTCCTGCCGCTGACCGGCTACATGCACCGGGACAACATCGATCCCGGTCTGTGGTCCCCGGCTCAGATCGCGTCTTTTCGCGACTGGACCACCGGTGCCGTGTTGGCGCTGCCCACCTACTACAACACCACCGCCTACCTGGTGAACCTCACGGCGCTGGACGAACTGGGGGCTGGCTATCCCGACCCGGCCTGGACGGCCGACGCCTTTGTCCGCCTGGCCCGGCGGCTGAGCGGCACCAGGGGAAACAGCCGCCGCTTCGGTTGCAACCTGTGGTTTTCCGAAACACAGGCATGGGGCGTCGATTGGATCTTTCGAGCCTTCGGCGGCCGCAAGGTGCTGCACGGGGGAGCGGGTTGCGGCTTGGCCGAACCGGCCTCGGTGCATGCCGGGGACTGGTTGTATCAGGAGTTCCTGTGGCCGCAGGTGGGCACGACCAAGTCGGCCTACGGCGGTGCCCTGGCGCAGTTCGTGGGTGGTCGCACCGTGATCAGCGTGCAGCAGACCGGCGCACTCCTGGACACGGTCACCGAGCTGGCCGCGACGAGCATCCGGTGGGACATCTATCCCTTCCCGGTCTTCCCGGCCGGCCGGGCGTGCTTCGGCGGCGACCAGTACTACGCGATCAACGCCCTGACGCGCCACCCGGACCAGGCCTGGGAACTGCTGCGCTGGCTCTCCGCGGAGGTGTCGTGGTAGCAGTCCGTGATGCGCATCTTTCTCATGGCGCCCGCCCTCCTGTCGCTGTGGCCGCAGTGGATCCGCCTCGTGCGCTCCCTGGCGCCGCCGCTGCGGCACAAGAACGTCCAGTGGTTTGCCGACGCGGCCAGGCACGGCTACGCCTACCCCACCTCCTACTTCCGCTACCTCGATGCGTCCGCCGAGGCGATCATCCAGGGGTATTTCACGGCGCTTTCGCAGCGCAAGACCTCGGTTCGCCAGGCGTTTACCTCCGCGGCGCGTCAGGTGGACGCCCTGGAGCGCAGCAACGCCGGTGGGTCGGTTTCCGGGTTGCGGACGCTGCGTGCCGCGCGGCAGCGCACCCGGACGCGCATCGCTCGGATGTTCGCGGCCGCCGTCGGCCGGCCGTAGGTCGGCGGGGGCCGCATACCCTGCGCCGCGGGGGACGCGCAGCCGGTTTGGGACGGCGCGGCGGCGACGTCCACCCAGGAACCCGCCACACCACGCGTGAGGGGAGGGGGCGTCCGGCGCCAGCGGGACGGGTATTCGGCTCCAGGGGGAGGCCGGTCGGCCGAAGCCGCCCCCGCAGCGGCGCTGGGCCGCGCCGAGCGCCCGTCCCCGCGTCCGCCTGCGGGAGGTTGAAGCCGGCGTCCGTCGTCACCGCGCCACCGCGTCGCCGTGGGAGCTTGCGTGGCATCGGAAGATGGATCAGGCCCGCGCGGACTGCGCAAGGGGTGATGCCTCCGTTCCCTGGGCGGCAACGGCAGGACTGGAGGTGCCGGCGGATGGGTCGCTCGACGCGGCGGACATGGTTGGGTCGGCTGGCGGCGGTGCTGGTCGTGGCCGGCGGGTTGGACGGCGGCTGTGCGGCCCGCCCGGCCGGCGCGGCCCGGGTGCTGGTCGTGCCCTTCCAGCTGTATGTGGTGGGGGTGCCCAACGACGCCACGACGGTGAAGCTGGTGCAGCAGTTTGTGGATCAGGCCTTCAACGCCCGCCACAAGGGGGTGCGGGCGGTGTGGCAGTTTGCCAACGGTCCGCCGAGCGCGACGGTGACGGCCGTGTTGGCGGGTTCGGCCACGGCGCCAGTGCTGCTGGCCCACGCGGGCTCGGTCTGGCCGCAGTACCAGCCGCTTTTGGTGCCGCTGGACGGGCCGCTGCGGGCGGCCGGTGTGTCGACGCACACCTGGGCCCCGGGGCAACTGGACGCCTTCCGTGTCGGCGGCAGGCTGTATGCGCTGCCCAACAATGCGGCTTCCGAGGCTTACCTGTATCGGCAGGACATCCTCGACGGCCTCGGGTTGTCCTACCCGGCCTCGGGTTGGACCTATCGGGACGCGCAGCGCCTGTGGCGGCGCTGCAGCGGTGCGCTGCCCGGCGGCGGCCATCGCTACGGCTGCTCGGTGCCCTTCGGCCCGGGCACCGCGGGCAACCCGGTGCCGGAGGGGCTGGCGGCGGTGGTGCATGGCTTTGGCGGCGCCTACCGGGATGCCAGCCATACGCGCTGCCTGCTGGATCAGCCAGGCAGCATCCGCTGCGGGCAGTATTTCCTCGACCTGGTCTGGGAGAGGGCCGCGACGTCCGGGGATGGCTACCCCAACCCCGGGATCTTCGACGGCAGCGTGGTGTTCACCCAGGGCGCGGAGCCGACGATCATCGAGGCGGTTCAGAGGCTCGGCACCCAGGTCAAGTGGGACTTCATCCCCTATCCGAGCTTCCCCGTGCGCCGGGTCGGGATCCTGCACGACAACTTCTACGGCATCAACGCCCTGTCGCCCCATGCGGACCTGGCTTTCGAACTGCTGCGGTTTGCCGCCATCGACGCCACCTGGACCCGCTTCTACATGCGCCAGGCCCTGGCGCCGCCCGGGCAGGTGGGGTTGCTGGAGGAGTGGTTGACGGTACTGCGCTCGGTGGCGCCGCCGCTGCGCAGCAAGAACCTTGAGGCCTGGACGCAGCCGACGATCGACGGACTCGGCCGCTACGACTACGAGTTCTTCCGCTACCAGCCGCAGAACGTGGCGGCGGTCTTTGCCGCCCAGTGGCCGGCGCTGTGGAACCGGCAGGTGGGTGTGACCGCAGGCTTCCGTGCCATCGCGGCCGGGATCAACGCCCTGGAGGCGGCCGGGCGCGGCCAGCCCGCCGCGACGGCCGCACAGATGCAGGCGGTCGTGCAGCGGCGGCGGCGTCGCACCGCCCGCATGTTTGCCGCCGCGGCGTTGCAGCGGCACGCGTAGGGAGATACACGGTCTTGTGGCGCGTTCTGGGCATCCGGATCACGCGGACCCAGCAACGGGCGCGACCGAGGCGTACATGCGGACAAAGGACGAACGCGCAAGGGAGGCGTGACCGTGGATACGAGCAGGAGACGGGTTGGCAGGGTCTTGGAAGTCGGCCCGCGACCGTTTTGGCACCGGGGGTGGGTCGTCGTATCCCTCGCGGGGCTGTTGGTCGGCTGCTCCGGGGGGACGAGCGTCGGGAACCGCCCGGCCGGCAAGGGCGGGCAGCCGACGACCCCCCATGCCTACACCCGCAATCTGGCGGCTTCGCTGAAGGCGGCCACCGGAAACAAACAGGCGCTCTGCGGCTTCCCACTGGTGCGCTGCCCGGCCTCGGCGGTGGGCCAGGTGCGCGCACACCAGCCGCCGCCGCAGACGGTCGGGTCCTTCGTGGAGGTCTCGCTGGCGAGGTATTTCCAGTCGGATGCCATCCTGCCCCCGGGCAAGGCCCCCGCCGCGTCGAAGACCCCCGCCGCGTCGCAGACGACGGCCAAGGGCAACACCAGCACGACGGCCAAGGCCTCCAAAGGGGCTGTGGCAGCCGCGTCCGCCAAGCCGGCCGCGGGCGGGATCCCGGCAAAGGGGTCGGCGGTGTCCACGGTCCGCAAGGCCGCCGGGACGAAGAAGGGCAAGGGCGCGAAAAAGGCGGTAAAGAAGGCGGTCAAGAAGGTCCCCGTGGCGGCGAAGACGTCGGCTTTGGCCGCCGTGCCCGCCAACCCGCTGGCGGCCGCGTGCGGTTGCGCCGCCACGGGAAAGTATAAGCTGACCAACTCCGGTTACGGCATGGGCCCCGGGGCGATCCCGCTGCCCTTTGCGCCCAGCACCGGCACCTGGATCGTGCCGATCACCGGGTACGGCAAAAAGGCCCGGGTGCCGTTTCTCGTCCCGGCCGGCGGGACGGGCGTCAAGGACGTCCTGGACGCCGAGGCGCAGATCACCCTCAAGGTGCCGCCTGGCCACTACCTCGGGCTGTGGCTGCTGGAGGCGGGGATCAACGGCGGCGGCGGGCCGACGAACCTGGCGGCGGTCTACCGCGGCGGGCGCCGGCGCGACTACCCGGTGTATTACGAGCCGGACTGCGCCCCGCAAAGGACGGTCGCGCCGCAGTTTCCGGTGTACGCCGCCCCGTATTTCCTGACACCCACCGGGACCAATGCCAGCTGCCGCTACCTCTACGCCGAGGCGGTGCCGATCAACCCGCACCACACCCTGACGCAGCTGGTGCTGCCGAGCACCAGGGCCGGCGAGACCAATCGCCTGTTGCTGATGGCCCTCACGCTGCAGCGGGCCCCTGCGGCCGCCGCCTCCTCCGCCACCACGCCGGCCGCCGGTGCGAAGGCCGGCAGGCCCGCCCAGGCTGCGGTCAAGGGCGCCAAGAAGGCGGGGGCTGCCGCGTGAGCGGGGATCGGTCCCGTGTTCTGCGCTGCTTCGGCCCCCGGATCCGGCGGCGGGCGTGGCTGCGGGTGGGCGGCACGGTGGTCTGCGGCCTGGCGGCGTCGGGCTGCGCCGCGGCCCGACCTGCCGCCGCCGCGCCGGTGACGACGCTGACCGCCGCCCTGGATGTGACCTCGACCATCCGCCTGGGAACGGTGCGCGAGCGGGTGCAGCTGTATGGGCAGGTGCTGCGCGGCTTCACCGCGGCCCACCGCGGCCTGGCGGTGCGCATCGTGCCGTACGTCCCGACCGCGGTGAATGCGGCGGCGATCCTCGCCGGCACCGCGCCGGATGTCTTTGCGGATGTGGCCGGCTCCTATGCCACCTACGTCGGGCAGGACCTGCTGCTGCCGCTGGACGGCTACCTGCGTCGCGACAACCTGTCCACCCGCATCTGGTCACCGACGGTGATGGCGGCGCTGCGCACACCCAAGGGGCTGTTCGCCATGAGCCGCGGGGAGGACAGCTATCTGTATGCCCTGAACCTCAGCCTGTTCGACCGCCATGGCCTTCGCTACCCCTCCACCGCGTGGACCCAGGACGATCTGGCGCGGGCGGCCGCCAGCTTCACCTCCAACCGTGGCGGCGTCCACCGCTACGGGCTCTCCTTCCAGGGGGGGGCGGGCGGGTTTCTCGGCGCCCTGGCGGTGGCGGCCACCGGTTACGGGGGTGCGGTGACCAACGCGGCCAGGGACGTGCAGACCCTCTCGTCCCCCGCCTGCGTGCGGGCCGTGGAGTGGCTGGTCGGCCGGCTGCTCGCCCCGGGGGCGGCCGTGAGCGGAAATGCCCGCGCGTCCCTGCTCAAGGGGAACGTGGCCATCCAAGAGATCCAGCAGGTCGACCTGCTCAACCTCTACCAGCAGTGGGGCAGCAACTTCAAATGGGTCCTCTATCCGCCGCCGCGCTTCCCGGCCCGGCGCGCGGGCGGGGCGGCCGCCAACTTCTGGGCGGCCGCAGGCAGCACGCGCCAACCGGAGGCCGCCTGGTCCCTGCTGCGCTGGCTGTCGGCCGAGGTGCCCTTCCAGCAGTTTTTCATGAAGTCGTTCCTGATGCCGCCGGCGCTCAACCGTTTGATGCCGCAGTGGCGCACGGTGGCGGAGTCGGTCGTGCCGGGCCTGAAGGGCAAGGGTATCCAATGGTTCACCGCCAGCACCGAGGGCGGCTGGGGGGTCTCCAATCCGTGGTTTGCGGGCGCCAACGCCCAGGTGCAGCAGATCGACAGCGTCGTGTGGCAGCAGCTACTGCGCCGCCAGCTTTCCATCCACGCCGCCCTGCGCGAGGCGGACGCCCAGGCCAACGCGGTCCTTGCCGCCGCGATCCAAGCCGGGGCGCCTTCCCTGCGCCGGCAGCAGGCCGCCAGCGCCAGGGCGCGCCGGCGTACGGCCGCCATGTTCGCCGCCGCGGGTGGTCGCTCGGGGCCGACGGCGTGAGCCCCCGGTGGCAGGGTGGCCGCGGTCGCCGGGGCCCAGGCCGGCCGGGGGCGGAGACGGTGAAGCGGGGGCTCCGCCGCCCGGGGGAGGCGCGGCGGGCGGCGGGACCGCAACCGGCGTTCTCATGGCTCTTTGCCGGGGCAACCGGCGCGCGGGAGCATCTGCCGACCTGTCCCCGTAGGACGTGCGCCGCCCGCCACGAATCCGGTGGAGCGGGTGGCGGGCCACCGCCGTCGGACGGCGGGGTCTTTGCAGCGCGCGGCTCCCACGGGCCGGCGGCCCGCTGGCGGCGACGCGAAAGGGGTGGGCGCATGGATCTGGGGCTTGCAGGCAAGGTGGCGCTGATCACGGGCGGTTCACGCGGCTTCGGCCGGGCGATCGCGCAGACCCTGGCGGCGGAGGGTGCGGACGTGGCGCTCCTTTCGCGGACCGAGGCGGAGTTGGGTCGGGCCGCGGCGGCGATCGCGGAGGGCACCGGACGCCGGGTGGTGCCGCTGGTGGCCGATGTGTGCGACCAGGCGTCCGTGGAGTCCGCCGTCGGGCGGGCGGTGGAGGCGCTGGGCCGCCTGGATATCGTCGTGAACTCGGCCGGCGGGGCGCCCATCCACGGTCCCCTGGACGCCCCCGAGGGGGTGTGGCGCAGCAGCCTCGAGACCAAGCTCCTCGGCACGGTGCGGGTCTGCGCGGCCGCGGTACCGCACCTGCGCCGCTCCGGCGGCGGGTCGATCCTGCACATCGTGGGCGCGGCGGGCAAGGATCCCTTCACGCTGCTCACGATCAACAGCGTGATCAACGCCGGCCTGCTCGCCTATACCAAATGCCTTGCGGACACCCTTGCCGGCGACCGCATCCGGGTGGTCGCGCTCAGCCCAGGGGCGGCCGAGACCGGATTGCTCGCTTCGATGGCCGAGGGCATCGCGGGGGCGACCGGGGCGCCGGGGGACGCCGTGCTCAAGCAAATGCGGTCGAGCCCGCTGGGGCGGCTGCCGTCGGCGCAGGAGGTGGCGGCCTGCGTGGCCTTCCTCGTTTCGTCGCAGGCGGCCATGATCACCGGAACCTCTTTGGAGATCGACGCCGGAGGCAAGCGGGGACTGGCCTGAGGCGGCCGGATGCGGCCGTGGGGGTGTACGCCGGGGCGCCACGCCGGCCGGGGCGCGTTCGTTGAGGCGTGCCTTCAGAGGGTGTGGACTTTGAGGACGGGGGGTCGGAGGTTGAAGCAGGATATGGCGGTGCTGCGTGCCTGGACGGAGGGCTGGTTTCGCGCTCCCGGCTCGCTCCCCGTGACCTTCACGTATGGCGACCAGCGGGTGGCGGGCATTCCGGCGGGGTGGTCGCCCCAGGTCCAGAGCCGGCGCGTGGATGCCAACATCGTCGAGACGATCTACCGGGGGCGCGAACCGCGCACGGGGCTGGAAATCCGGGTCGAGGCGCTGGCCTATGCCGACTACCCCGTGGTCGAGTGGACGGCGTGGCTCACCAACGGGGCCGACGGACCCTCGGAGATGATCGGCGACCTCCGCGTGCTGGACGCCCCTATCGCCGCGCGCTCGCCGGTGCTGTACCACTGTAACGGGGACTTCCAGCACGAGGAGGGATACACCCCCGAGGAGACCCCCCTGGAGGCGGGCACGCGCCTGGAGTTCGCGCCGCACGAGGGGCGGCCCAGCGACGGCGCCTTCCCATACTTCCGCCTGGCGTTTGCGGGCGTCGGCCTGACCCTGGCCGTGGGCTGGCCGGGGCAGTGGGCGGCCAGCTTTGCGGCGGGGGAGAGCGGGGTGCACGTTCAGGCGGGCCAGCAGACCGTGCACCTGCGTCTGCAGCCGGGCGAGACCATCCGCAGCCCGCGCATGACCCTTCTGGCCTGGATCGGCGACGGGCTGCGGGGCATGAACCTCTGGCGCCGCTGGTATCGGTCCCACGTGCTGCCCCGGCCCGACGGCCGGCCGCTGCAGCCCCTGGTGGCGTGCTCCAACGGCGACGGGGGAATCGAGTTCACCCAGGCCGCCGAGGAGAACCAGCTACGCTTCATCCAGCGGTACGCGGACGCCGGCATCGACTTCGACATCTGGTGGATCGACGCCGGGTGGTATCCGTGCCTGGACAGCCACGGTGAGCGCAACTGGGTGGAGACAGGCACCTGGCACGAGGACTCCGAGCGCTTCCCCCGGGGGCTGCGCCCGATCTCCGAGGCGGCGGCGCGCCGCGGGGCCCGGCTGCTGATCTGGTTCGAGCCGGAGCGGGTCGTGGTCGGGACCGGCCTGGACCGCGAGCACCCGGAGTGGCTGCTCGGCCGGCGGGATCCGAACGACGAATGGCTGGCCCGCAATCGCCTGCTCGATCTGGGGAACCCCGAGTGCCGCCAGTGGTTGACCGACCATGTCTGCAGGCTGATCCAGGAGCGCGGGATCGGGGTCTACCGGCAGGACTTCAACTTCCAGCCGCTGCGCTACTGGCGGGACAACGAGGCGCCCGACCGTCAGGGGATGGTGGAGAACCTGCACGTGCAAGGATACCTCCGATACTGGGACGACCTCTTGGCGCGCAACCCGGGGCTCTGGATCGACTCCTGCGCATCTGGCGGCCGGCGCAACGACCTGGAGACGATGCGGCGCTCGGTGCCCCTCCACTACAGCGACTACGGCTACGGGCTGCACACGGTCAAGCTCGCCTTTCAGCACACCTTGTATGCCTGGATCCCCTACTTCAAGGAGCCTGCGCTGTCCTGGGAGCGGCCGGACGCCCCCATCCCGGCCGGGGTGGACCCCACCAACGACCCCTTCGGTTACCACTGCGCCATGGCTCCAATGCTGAACCTCAGCATGGACATCCGGCGCGACGACATCGATATGAAACTGGCGCACCGCATGATCGCGCTTTGGCGGCGGGCCAGCCCCATCCTCGTGCAGGGAGACTACTACCCACTCACCGCCCACAGCCGCGCGGCGGACCGCTGGGTGGTGCGCCAGTTCGACTGGCCGGAGCGCGGCATCGGCCTGGTGCAGGGCATCCGCCTGCAGAACTGCGAGCAGGAGCAGATGACCGTCCAGTTGCATGCCCTGGACCCCGACGCGGTGTATGTCTTCGAGAATCCGGAGACGGGGGAGGGGTTGGAGCAGCACGGCGGGGACGCGTTTACCTTCGCCCTGCCCGCCCGGACCGGCGCCCTGTGGCTCTATCGGGTGCGCGACCGGGATGTGGCGGCGGCACAGGCAATGCACGCCACCCGCGCTTGCAACTCGTAAACCTGCCGCCGGTGCACCCCTTCCGGTGCGGCTTCCGCCGGCAACTGCTCCCCGCCCGGCCACCCCGGCCGGCATGGCCGGCATGGCCGAAATGGGTGGCCGGCATGCTCCGGAATCGGTTGCCGACATGAGCGGAATACACATTCTGTGCGGCCCGAACAGCTTATCGTAGAAGGGCTCAATATCCGTGGATAAAGCTTGCCAGCATGAGGAGGAGAAACTCGCGATGATCTCCTTGCAGGTTATGCCGACGCCGCTGGTGAAGAGGGGCGTCGATGCCCCCACGAGACGGATGGACGTGCGGGTGCAATTGTCGGAGACGGTGGAATCGGTTGTGCTCGTACTGAGCGATGGACGTGAACCGATCAGGCTTCCC
>DAHWHT010000261.1 GCA_027335515.1 Clostridia bacterium | reverse complement strand
CTTCTCGGTGTGGTCGCAACTGCTGGCCGCCGCCACCGACCTGATCGGGATCGCGGCCACCCCGGGATGGCTGGTGGTCGGGTGGGTGGCGGCGAGTGCGGCGGTCCTCGGGCTCGTGGCGGGCACCGGGGGCTCGGCGGGGGCCGCGCGCCGGGTCGCCGCCGGCCTCATGCTCGGCGACGCCGCGTTGCTCGGAGCGATTGCCATCCTCTGGCGGGTGGTGGGTGACCCCTCTCTGTTCCACCTGGGCGCGGCGGAAGCGCGGCTGAGTGCGGCGCACCTTGCGCTGGGACTCGTGCGCTTGACGGCCGCGGATGCCGTCGCCCTGCTCATCGTTTTGGCCGCCATCGTGCGCGGGGCCCTGTGGCCGGGACCGCGCTGGCTGCCCGCGACGCTCGCGGCGCCGACACCGGTCTCGGCTCTGCTCCACGCCGGGGTCGTGAACGCGGGCGGATTCCTGCTGATTCGTCTGAGCCCGCTTTGGGGCGCCTCCCCGGTCGCGTCCAGCTTGGCCCTGGCCGCCGGTTTGGCCACCGCGGCCTTCGGTGGTGTGGCGGCGGCGGTACGTCCCGACGTCAAGGGGAGCCTGGTCTATTCGACCATGAGCCAGATGGGGTTCATGGTCGCCGAGTGCGCCGTGGGGGCGTTCGCCGTCGCCGTTTTCCACCTGGTGGCGCACGGGATGTATAAGGCGGCGTTGTTTCTGGGCTCCGGCGACGGAATCGACGAGCAGGTCCGCCACCGGCAGTCGTCGCCGCCGCGAACGCCGCTCCCGGCGCGGCGGTGGACGGCTCTGGCCTTCACCCTCGCGTTCGGACTCCTGCTGCTTGTCGTGCTGGCGCATCCGGCGTGGCTGGTGCACCGGGATGGCGTTGTGACCGCCGCCTTCATCGCCGTCACGAGCGGGTCGCTGCTGTGGGGGTGGTCGGCGCGGCGCCCGGCGGCGGCGCAGCCGGTGTGGGGTGGACTGGGTGTCGCGATCCTTGGTGCCGGCTGCTTGTGGTGGTCTTCGGTCGTGACGGGGTGGCTGGCACCGCAACTGCCGCTGGCGGGCACCGCGCTTCGCTCCCCATGGTGGCTGCTGGCCGCGCTGCTTGCCGTCGGCGGCCTCAGCGCCGTCGCTGCCCGGACGGGCCGGCTATCGGTCCTCGTTGCCCAGCTGCAGGCCCGCGCCCTCTGGGCCGCCTGGGAGCAGCCGTCGCGCCGGCGGGAACCGCCGCGGGTCAAGGTATGGCGCTGGCAGGAGGCGCAATCGTGAAAGCAACCGATCTGAGCGAAGTGCGGTCCCGCGGGGTTGCTGTGGCTGAGCGGCAGCGACTGGCGGAGGATGTGGCGGAGGCGGCGCGGCTCTTGGCGCCGATGTGGCCGCTGGAGGGGTTCATCGCGGTGAACCCCTTGGACGGGCTGCTGGAGCGCGGATTCGAGGCGGCCGTCCGCGAGGCGGGCCGATGGCTGCCGGTCTGCGGCTATCCGTCGCCCGCCTTCATGAAGGCGGCCCACGACGCGGGCCGCGTCACCGATGCCGACCTCGCCGCCGTTCTGGCGGAACGCCACCCCGACGGCGCCCCAGGCCTGGCGGCGCTGCACGCCTGGCTGGAGCGGCCCGCCGCGGCTGTGGACGCACCCGGATGCGCCGTCCGGCAGGGCGGGGTGACCGCCTCCGGGGTGGTGGACGATCGGGTGGCGGCGTTTTGTGCCGCCTTCACCGACGAGGGCGCGGCGGGCTGGGCATTGGGGGGGCGCACGACCGGGCTGTATCGCTGCTGGCGGACGGCCGCGGTCCACGACCCGCTGTTGCGCCGCCACGGCCTTCGGTCCGCTGCCGACCTGCCGGCCGATCCAGAGGATGCGATTCTGGAGGCATTGGCCCGCCTGGGTGTGCCGCAAGGGCGCCGGGTCGACGAGCTGCGCGTCCGCTTGGCCCGGCTGCCCGGTTGGGGAAGCTATGCGCGCTGGCGGCAGGACTGGGCCGGGCCCGACGTCTCGTCCCCTCCCCTGGGGCTCGTCGATCTCTTGGCGGTACGCCTGAGCTACGAAGTCCTCCTTGGCGATACGGCCGGCGCCGTTTCCGTTCCGGCGGGGGATTCGGATGCGGCGTGGAAGACCCTGGCGGCCATCTGGTTGGAGGCTCACGAGCGGCGCTACCGCGACGAGCTGCTTGGGCGGCTGGACGCCCAGCCGGCCAGCCAGGGCTCCGGGGCTGCGCGGGCGCAACTCGTCTTTTGCATCGACGCCCGCTCGGAACGCTTGCGTCGCCACTTGGAGGCGTTGGGACCCTACGCCACGTACGGTTTCGCCGGATTCTTCGGGTTCCCCGTCGCCGTGGCGGGCCTGGGGGAGCGGGATGCCACGCCCCGCTGCCCGGTGCTGATGCGGCCGGAGGCCACCGTGCGCGAACGCCCGGCTCCGGATGGGGCGGCGGCCGGCCACATGCGGCTGCGCGAGCGCCTGGCGGCCTGGCATACCGCGTGGCGCGCGGCGAAGTCCACGCCCGGCGCGGCCTTTGCCCTGGTCGAGATGCTCGGGTGGTGGCTGTGGCCGGCGGCCATCCTGCGCACGGCTTGGCCGCGGCTGGCGCGGGAGGCGGCCGCGCCGACGGTGCTGGATGCGGCGGACACCGGCGGGCTGCCGCTGGAGGCGCGCATCCGATTTGCCGAGGCCGCGCTTTCGACCATGGGTCTGACCCGCGATTTCGCCCCACTGGTCGTGCTCTGCGGCCACCGGGGACGTACGGCGGCCAATCCGCACGCCGCGTCTTTGGACTGCGGTGCCTGCGCGGGTGCGCCCGGCGGCCCCAGCGCCCGGGTCGCCGCGGCCGCCCTGAACGCGCCGGACGTACGGTCGGCCCTGGCGGAACGCGGCATCCGCGTTTCACGCGACACGTGGTTTGTGGCCGCGGAGCACACCACCACGACGGACGCGGTTGCCATCCTCGACCACCACCTTATCCCCGAACGCTTTCACGCCCAACTGGCGCGTCTGACCACGGACCTGGCGACGGCGGGGGCGCGGTGCGCCGCGGAGCGGGTTGAGGGCCTTCCGGGTGCCCCCGCGATCCGGAGTGGACGTGTCGTGGCCGCCCACCTGGCGCGTCGGGCCGCCGACTGGGCCCAACTGCGTCCGGAGTGGGGCCTGGCGCGCAACGCCGCCTTTGTGGTGGGTCCTCGATCGCTGACCGCCGGTGTGGACCTGGCTGGGCGTGTCTTTTTGCACTCGTACGCGCCCGAGTTGGACCCCGACGCGAGCCTCCTGGAGGGCATTCTTGCCGGCCCGGTCGTCGTCGCCCAATGGATCAACGCTCAGTATTACTTTTCCTCGGTGGATCCCGATGTGTTCGGGGCCGGTGACAAGACCCTGCACAACCCGGTCGGCGGGATCGGCGTGCTCTGCGGCGACGGGCGCGACCTGCGCATCGGCCTGCCGTGGCAATCGGTGGCCGTGGGCAAGCGGCTCTACCACGACCCGCTGCGCCTGCTGGTGGTCGTTCAGGCGCCCCTGGACCGGCTGGATGCGGTGATCGCGCGCAACACCGCCTTTGGGCGCCTGGTCGAGGGCCAATGGCTTCACTTGGCGGCCCGGTCCGATGAAGCCGCGACGTGGCACGTTCGCCGCCAGGGGGCGTGGCAGCCCTGGCTTGCGGACGCCGCGCGTTGGGGGAAAGCGTCGGGCGGTGTGGGGGCCTGAGCCACCGCCCGACCCCCATGCGACGTTCGGGCGCCGGCGCGGCCGTCGTTGGCTGGATGGGCGAGGCAGGGATAGAATGGGGTTCGCAGGGGGGGGAAGCTTTGGTCGGGCCTTCTCCGCACGCCGCCCCGGCGCGGACAGACCTAGTGGTGGTGGAGCGGGACGCGCTGCGCGCCCGGATCCGTGCCGTCCTCGCGGCCTTTCCCGAGGTGGCGGGTGCGTACCTCTTTGGCTCTGCCTTGGGGACGGTTCGCCCCGGGTCGGATATCGACCTGGGGGTCATCCCCACCGTTGATCTGACCCCGCAGCGGGGAATCGACCTCGGCGCAGAGCTGGAGGAGAGACTGGGCCACCTGGGCTCCCACCCGTTCCACGTGACCATCCTCCGGCAGCGGAACAACGCCTTCACCTTCGCCGTTCTGCGCGACGGTCACCGATCTCATCGAAGCGGTCGGCCGGGAGTACGATGATCTGGCCCCCTTCCGAAAGACCTTCTATGTCGCCCTGGGGATCGGTGTCTGAGGATGGCCGTTGATCGCGAGCGGTTGCGGGAACGCCTTCACCACGTGCGTGAGCAGATGGCCATCTCACAGCCGTTGGCCGCCGATGGGAGATTGCCGGCGCAGCGCGTGGGCGATCCCCGCAGCCACGGAGGGATGGTTCGCAGTGTGCAGACGAGCGTGGAGGCGATCGACGTCACCTTTCACCTCTGTGCCAAACCCTACGCGCGCGAGCCCCAAAGTGCGGGGGACGCGTTGGAGATTCTGGCGCGGCGTGGCGATATCCCGGCTACCTTCCTGCCGTGCGTCCGGCGCATGGTGCGCTTGCGCGACGTCGTGGTCCAAGGATACCTGCAGACCGACGCGCGTGTGGTCGAGCGGATCGTCGCCGACCACCGGGGCGACTTTGCTACCTGGGAATCCCGCGTACGCGCCATCGCCGACCGGAGCGGTGGCGTCCCGGTAGGCTCGGCGTGAGCAGGCCGGGCTGGCTGTGGGCGGAGGGGGCTGGGGGATACCCGTTTTGTGACGCCCGTGGGGCGGTGTTGTTCGGACGGTCAGGAAACGGAAAGGCGGGCCACTCCATGCGACGCGCGGACGTGGTAGGGGCGAGTTCTCCCGGAGGGAACCCTCATTTGGATCGCTCTGCTGCGGGGCCCCTTTCGGAGCACGGCTCGGGGGTGACCGCCGACGGGACGGTGCCCAAACCCGGTTGGACCTTTCTCACAAACCACGCGCACGTGCTGTTGTGCATCAGCGACGAGCCGGACATCCGCGGCCGGGACATCGGCGTCCGGGTCGGCATTACGGAACGGGCCGCGCAGACCATCATTGCCGACCTGGTCGCCGCCGGCTACATCCGCCGCCGCCGCGAGGGCCGGCGCAACCGCTATTCGATCGACCCGGATGGCCCCATGCGCCACCCCCTGGATCATGGACATACGGTGGGGGAACTTCTCGCCGCCCTGGGGCACCTGCCGGCGCGCGGTTCAAGCGACGCGCCCGGGGGGCGCACCACGCGAAAGCCGTAGCAAGGTCAAGCATTCCCATGGTGACGGCACCCCTGCGGGCCGGCTGGCCGAGCAACCCCGCGCGTTGTTCTGCCGGGGCAGCGCCGGCTTTGAACCCCCGTTATGAGCGGGCCGCCGCCCACCTTACCGCACCCCGCCGTTATGCCGCTGTTATGGGATGGTGCTAGAGTGACGCCGGGGGTTCCGCCAGGCGGGCCCGACCCCCGCCGGGAGGCAGGCGATCGTCGCGGTGCGCGTGCTCGTCGTCGAGGATGAGGAACTGATGGCCGAGGCCGTCGCCACCGGTCTGCGCCGCGAGGGCATGGCCGTCGACGTGGCGCTCGACGGGGACGCCGCCACGTCGCAACTCGCCGCCCATGACTACGATGTCGTCGTCCTGGATCGCGACCTGCCCGGTCGGCATGGCGACGAGATCTGCCGCGAACTGGCGCGGGATGCCAGCCTTGCCCGCGTGCTGATGCTCACCGCCGCCAGCGGAATCGACGAGCGCGTCGACGGCCTCTCCCTGGGAGCCGACGACTACCTGGGCAAGCCCTTTGCCTTTCGAGAACTGGTGGCGCGCGTGCGGGCCTTGGGGCGGAGGACCGCGACACGCACCCCTGTGCTTTTCGCGCGCGGCGACATCCGGCTTGACACCGCCGGCCGCCGGGCCTGGCGGGCCAACGAGCCGCTGGACCTGTCGCGCACCGAGTTCCACACGCTGGAGGTGCTGCTGCGCGCCGACGGCGGCGTGGTCAGCGCGGAGGAGCTGTTGGAGCGCGTCTGGGACGATCGCGTCGACCCCTTCACCAACGCCGTGCGCGTGACCGTGATGCGTCTGCGGCGCAAACTGGGGGAGCCCTCGCCCATCGCGACCGTTCCCGGCGTTGGCTACCGCCTGGAGTAGCGGCTGCCATGGCCGCCGCACGGTTCCCCCGTGGGGGAGGACCCGCCGTCGGTCCGGCGGGCGCCGCGCGTCTGGGCGGGATTCGTGGCCCGGCCTGACGCCGCGGCGGCACGGCAGGCGAGGCCTGGGACACGCTTGGGGGCGCGCGCCCTCGCGCCTGGGCCTGACCCCGGCCAATCCTAGCCCTCTGCCAGTGGCAGTTCCACCAACACCTCCAGCCCACCGTCCGTCCGCGCCTTCGCCGTCGCGGTTCCGTTGTGGGCCCCGGCGATCGCCCGTACGATCGAGAGTCCCAGGCCCGTGCCGCGCCGGGACTCGGTGCGGTCGCGCCTTCCCCGTCGGAACGGCTCGAACAGCGCGGCGACGTCTACCGGGTCGATCACTGGACCGCTGTTGGCCACATGCAGCCACACCCGCCCGCCGTCGGACTCGGTCCGCACCCGCACCCAGCCCCCCGGCACGTTGTAGCGGATGGCGTTTTCCACCAGATTGCCCGCGAGGCGCTCCAGCAGCGCCGGGTCGCCGCGCACGACCGCCGGTCGAAGGTCCTCGTGGATGTCCACCGCGCACGCTTCCGGCACGCTCATCTGCAGCGCGTCGGCCACCGCGGCCGCCAGGTCCACGCGTTCCCAGCGGCCCAGGCCCTGCTGACTGCGGGCCAGAGCCAGCAGGCCGTCGATGAGGCGCTTGCTGCGGCCATTCACTTGGCGCAAACGCTCCGCCATTTCGCGCAG
The DNA here is from genome assembly GCA_027335515.1 of Clostridia bacterium. The sequence continues at coordinate 3,906 of DAHWHT010000261.1, read as the reverse complement.
GCTCGCTTCGTTCGCGTTGGGGTCGGCCAGCGCGACATCCAGGAGGGTCTCCTGGATGGCCAGCGGCGTGCGCAGCTCATGGGAGGCGTTGGCCACGAAGCGTCGGTCGGCGGCGAGCGCCCCATCCAGGCGGCCCAGCAGCCCGTCGAAGGTGTCCGCCAGATCCTGCAGCTCGTCGCGCGGGCCCTGCAGACCTATGCGGCCCAGGGGCGTCTGCGCCGACAGATCCCGCACCCTCCGAGTCATCACCTGCAGCGGGCCCAGCACGCGGCCCGCCACCCACCAGCCCGCAGCGAGCGACAGCAGCGCGAGCAGCGCAAGCGCAATGCCCCCCTGCGTCAGGAATCGCCTGAGGTCCTCTGCCCGCTGGAAGCGCTGCACCCTCGCGATGAGCACCCCGCCACCGGAGTTCGGCGGCAGCGAGGCCAGGCACTGCCGCAGCGCATTGCGCGAGCGGGAGCCGAATCCCTGAACCGGCACCGTCGATTTCCGTGTCCTGGACAGGAGTTGGACGAAGGCCCTGCAGGCGCCGTTGGGCTGTGCCGGGGCGAGCTGCTTGCCCGGGAGCAGTCGCCCCGCGCCCCTGCCGGACAGCACCACCCGGGCGGCTAGGTCGGGGGCCTGGATTCTGGACGGCAGGAGCAGGGCGTAGGTGCCGCCGAGCACGAGCATGCCGGCGACGACGGCCGTCGCCGCCGTCAGCAGGGCCAACCGCATGCGGACCGTCAGCGGCCGCAGCGGGGTGATCCTCCTCCATGGCCAGCGCCGCCGTCCCACCAGCCGCGGCCTCCTCCACGGCAGTGTACCGCCCACGCCCATAACACCGACATAACGGCGCGGACCCGACGCCGCGTCCGGTGTTACGGGCGTGCGACGCGGTGGTTGGTAGGGTGCGTCTGGCCGATGGCGATGCTCGGACGCGACCTTCGGTCGAAGAGAGGGTGATGGTGATGGTGAGGGTGAGGGAGTGGGGGTGGGGGTTTACGGATGGCCGCCGTCTCGCGCGCGGCCTGCGACCGACCGCGGCCATGTGCGCCCTGGCGCTGATCACGACGGCCTGTGGGGCCGGCGCGGGACCGGGGAGCTCTGGCCATGGCGGCGCGCCCGCCGCCTCGGGGCAGATGGCGTTTGCGACGTGCATGCGTGCGCACGGGATCTCCGACTTCCCCGATCCCAAGGGCGGCGGCTCGAACTCGACCATGCAGATAACCCGCAACCGGGTCCAGATCGACGGTGTCACGCTCAAGGAGACCCAGGCGCAGTTCCAACCGGCGCAAAAGGCCTGCCGCAATGTGGCCGGTGCCTCCACTCAAAACGCCGGAGGTCCGCCCAATGCCAAGCTGCAACAGGCCGCCCTGGCCTTTGCGCAATGTATGCGCGCGCACGGCGTCCCCAACTTCCCGGATCCCAAGGTGGGCAGCACCTCGGTCCTGATCACGACCAAGAAGGGTGCCGGCATCAACCCCAACTCTCCGACGTTCAAGGCGGCGCAGACCGCGTGCGGGTCGACGATGCTTGCCGCGCGGCAGGCCGCCAAGGGGGGCAACGGATAATGTTCGACCTGCGCACGGTGCTCCGCGGCCGCCGCGTGCCCATCGCGGCCGGCGTCTGCGCGGCGCTGACGGGTGCGGTGCTGCTGCTGCCGGTCGCCGCCAGCGCATCCGGGAAGCCCGCGATCCACGTCGTGCTGGACGGCCGCACGCTGACCCTGCCCACGCCGGCGCAATGGATGGGCGGCCAGGTCTTCCTCCCCCCGCGCGACCTGGCGCAGGCGTTGGGCATGCCGGCGCACTGGGACCCGGCCACGAACACGCTCTACCTCGGCAGCGGCGCCCCCGCGTCGACCGGGGGCACGATGGTCCCCCTGGCCGCCGGCGCGAGCGGTCCGGTCCTGCCGACCGCCGCGGCCAGGTCGTTCACCTACCGGGGCCTGAGGTATGAAGCGACGGGACTGGAGTCCCGTTCCTACCCCGGTGTCCACAACAGCTCGGGGACGTATTGGATCGTCAGCTACTCGATCACCAACACCTCCTCCACGCCGGTCTCGATTCCGGCGAGCGAGGTGCCGGTGCTCTTGGGCCCCAATGGTTCTCAGATCGCCGCGGACACCAAGCTGAGCGGAATCGCGCCCTCGGTCGTGAACCCAGGCATCACGTACTCCGGGTACCGGGTCTTCAATGTCCCCACCGCGGCGCTGCCGTCGGGCTATGCGCTGGGCTTCGCACCGACGCACACGGTCGGCGGCCAGTCCTATTTCGGCATGCCGCTGAAGACGGCGCTGCCGCCGAACGCCGCCGCGACCGATAGGACTCCGGTGAACGCGACGTATGACCTCGAGAATGTGTTCTCCAATCCGAGCATACACAACCTGACTTCGGAACAGGTGCTGACGATCACGGATACGGTGCAGACCACCGCGATCGCGCCAGATCTGACGCATCCTAGCTTTGCACCGGATGCATCGTTCTTGATTGTGGACTTCACTCTAAAGAATACCACATCAGGAGACATCAATGTCGCATCTGGTGACTTCACGCTGAACTACAACGGCGAGGTGTCGATCGCGCCATACCCCATCCGCTACCTGCCCGGCTACGTCCAGGCGACGGGGCTGCAGGCGCAGCGCGGGGTGACGGTGCTCACGGGGCAGACCTTCACCGGCAGCCTGCTGTTTGAGATCCCGCCGGGTACGCCTACGACGAATCCACAGTTGCAGTTCAGCGCGAACAACCAGACGCGGGTGGTCAGCCTGTCGCCCTGTCGCAGCGGCGCCTGCCCGCCGGTGCTGGGGTAGGGCCGCGGCTGTGTCCGGATCCGCGGCACCCGGATTTCTGATCCTTTCCCGCGGGCGCGCGGTCGCATGGGCCGGCGCGCCCGCGGGGGGAACGAAGGGCTGCGATACTCCCGTTGCGGAGGTGCCATTTTGGCTTCCCTTGAGCGACTCCGAACGGCTCCGCCGCGCGCTGGCCGCCGCCGTCGCGCCGTGGTCGCCGGCGCGGCGATGCTCCTGGTTTTGGGGGGCGCCGGTGCGGCGGTACGCTACCATGCGCTCCTGCCGCTCCCGTGGGCGCATGCCCCGGCGGCATCCGCCGCCACGGCCGCGGCCGCCACCTCCCTGCAGCGGATCGCGCAGGGCCCGCTGACGTCGCAGCAAACGGTCAGTGGTACGGTGCAGTTCATCGCCGACAACCCGTACGCGTCGGCGTCGGCCACCGCCCCAGTGGTGAACCAGGCCGATGGCGTGGTCACCGCCCTGCCGGAACTGGGCCGCATCGTCTCCCAGGGCCAGCCCCTATACAGCGTCGGTGGCCGGCCGGTGATCCTGCTGTACGGGACGGTCCCCGCCTACCGCACGCTGAGCATCGGCCTGCGCGGTCAGGACGTGCAGGAACTCAACGCCGCCCTGGTGGCGTTGGGCTATGCCACGGCTGCGGAACTCCCGGCGAACTCCGCTGCCTTCAGCGCCGCCACCGCCGCCGCCCTGCAGAGGTTTCAGGCCCGCGTGGGGCTGCCGGTGACCGGGCAGCTGATGCTCGGGGATGCGCTGTTCATGCCAGCGGCGGTGCGTGTGGCTTCGATCGTCCCGACGCTGGGCTCTGCGGTGGCCGCCGGCCAGACGGTCATGCAGACGACCTCCAGCACCCAGCAGGTGGTGGCGGGGGTCGATCCATCCATCGCGCCGGAGTTGAAGGTCGGGGACCCGGCAAGGATCACCTTTGCCGACGGATCGACGGTCGACGGCAGGATCAGCCGCATCGCCGATGTCGCGACCTCGGCCAGCGCCACGAGTGCGCCCACGGTCGAGGTGGACATCGCGCCGACCAAACCGGCGAGCCTGGTCGGGCTGAACAACGCCTCGGTCCAGGTCTCTGTGATCACGGCAAGCGTGCGCAGCGCCCTGGCGGT
>DAHWHT010000250.1 GCA_027335515.1 Clostridia bacterium | reverse complement strand
TGCGGAGGCTGCCGCAGGATTTTGAACGCAGCTACGGGTACGCTCCCTGGCTGGTCGAGACTTTCGTCGATGAGAGTTGTCATGCCGGGACGTGCTATCGGGCGGCGAACTGGACGCGGATCGGTCGCACCGCAGGTGGACGCCGTCGGCAGCGGGACCGGCGCCGCCTGGAGACGAGAAAGGCCATCTATGTCTATCCGCTGGTGGACGACTTCCGGGTGCGCATGGGGGTGCCGCTGCAGCGAGGTCTTGGTGCGTTGCCCCTGGCTGCCGGCTTGGAGGGGGGAACATGGGCAGAGTATGAGTTCGGCGGCGCCCCGCTGGGTGACCGCCGCCTCAGCCGGCGGCTGGTCGTGAGCGCCTCCATCCAAGCCGAGAATCCGGGCCGCGCCTTTTGCGGCATTGGGCAGGCGACCAATGCCATGATGGAGGGGTATTATCGTTTCATCGAGCAACCCGAGACCGACGATAGTGCGGTCACCGCCGAAAACATCCTCTTGCCCCACCGCGAGCAAACCCTGCGGCGGATGAAGGCGCACAAGCGGGTTCTGTACATTCAAGACGGCACGGAGCTGAACTACTGAGGCAGCAGCGGATGGCGGCGGGGCGGGAGGAGATCCCGGCCGCTTCGTACAATGGTACAATGTGCGTGAAGCGGCCGCACAGCATGGAGAAGGTGCGGCGCACCCGATCGAAAGGCTGCTGCGGCGGGCGGCGGGTTCCTCAGCGGAGGGGGCGGGCCTTGGGCGATCTGGTCGCAGCGGTCGCGGCGGAGGTCGGAGATGTCGCGGCGCGCACAGGGCTGACCGTGCGGCAATTGGTGGCGGAGTGGGTCCGGACCGCCGATCCACCTGTTGCGACCCGGCGGGCACTCGCCGACTACGCTCCCGATCACCGGGCATACGTTGCGGCGCAAAACTTCATGTCCGTCCTCTCAGAGCAACTTACGGGGCTCCGCGCGATGCGGCCCCTCGCCAGGGTGCTGCGCGCAGCCGATAACCGCTACGCTCCGCGCTGGTGGCGCCTGAACATAGCGATCACCAAGTCGTTTTTCACTCATTGGGCCATGTTCGACGCGGCCACCCACCCAGGCGGTGAAACGGTTGGTACATGCGTTCTGGCGATGGCTGCGGCGCTCGGATTGAACACGCGGATCCGAGACACCGTCACCCGGCTGCAGAACTCATACATGGGGCTTTACGAGCTGCAGGGCAGGCACGACGACTGCGTGCGGTTGCGGAACCTCGCGACCGGGGTGGTGGTCCGCGCCTTCGATCCGGTGGCCTATGGCGGCCCCCCGGGTGAGATCTGGTACGCCCGCGTACTGCCACCGCCCCTGCCCGGCAGTGAGCGCCACGTGGTGATCACGACGCCGTATGTCCTCACAGGCGTTGAGATGGCAGAGGCAGAACGCTGTATCGCCCGTGGAGGGGAAGCATGCGCCAGCGCCGGCGAAGGGGCCCAGAGCCGGACGGAGGCGGCGCTGGCGTTCCTCAAGTACGGGCCGACGCCCACGTATTGGCTGCGGTACGTGAACCGCGCGTTCAGGGAAGCCCGGTACAACGTGGTGCTCCTGCAAGGATTGCCCCTCATCCCGCAGCGGCCGTCAGCAGGGTTGCGCGGTCCGCGTGCGCATGCTCAGGCGCCGTGACTTCTGCGCCGTGTCCACGGGTGCCGCGGGTGTTCGGATAACGACAGGGCCGGCAAGGAGGTGCGGCGCATTCCGGACGACACGCCCCGGGATACGCCCGACAGGCGCGTGCAGACCCCACTGCCGAATGCGTCGGCCAGGCGGCGCGAGATCCTCCTGGCGGCACGCGCCGGCATCGACGCGGAACTGCAGGCCCTCGGCGTCGCGGCGTCAACGGTGCATCCACTGGGTGCGCCAGACGGACAGCCGGACCTGCGGGGCCTGACGCAACTCGAGGCTGTGCGGGTCCTGGCCCTGCGGGCCGGCGGCGCGCTGAACACGCGCGACGCGGCCCGCCGCTTCCGCATCGCCACCGTCGGCAGCGCACGACGGGAGGTAACGTCTGGCCCTGGCCAACGAGCCTCTGCGCGCCGGACGCCCGGACAGCCGGCAGGTGTCCTGCAGCCAGGCCAGGCTATGGCACCCGCCTCTCGTCGGCCAGGGCTGCGCAAGCTAGCCGTCGCCCCCCTTCGTGGTCGTGACGCAGGGCAATGCCACCCGGCGAACCACGCCAGGCAGTAGGGTGGGGCCCGGCGTTGCCGCCGACGCCCCTCCGTCGCACCGTACGTGCGGTTCTCCCGCATATGGCGCTCCGATGCCCTTTCACCGTGGTGCTGTCGCAGGGGCCCCGTAGCGTACGGTCCCCACGAGTCGGACGAGCCCTGCTCGCTGCAGGAGTTCTGCCACCCCGTGGTTCCGGCCGCCTGCAGACCATCGCCTCCCGATCTCGCCTCGCTTGTGGCTGAGGAATAGGCAGACCATCATGCGCACGTTTATGCGAAGCATGGCCCGGAAGGTGCTTCTCTCTGGCATTCATCTCCGATTTACTTTGCATAACATGACACTCCGAGCACGCCTATCCGACCATGCTCCCGGATGAGTTGCCGGACTGGACGAGCGATAATACCGTGCTCACATGGCTGGCCCAGCTCTGACCGCTGTGGCAGCGAAGCGTATTATGCAAAGAAAATCTGGCAGTAGAGGGCGACTTGTCTGCGATATCGGTTGGATATTTGCATAACGAGTTGCATGGCATTAGGGGGCTATGTAAAGCTTTACATAAGCCCCCCTGCGGCGTTCCCATAAGTGGCGCCGTATCGCGAAGGCTTGGAGGTGCATGTCCTTGCCAGCAGAGTCTGCGCCCCGACGCAGCCCCGGGGCCCCCGACTGGGCGTGCGTCCGGTTCTTGCGGCGCGCGTTCGGCGCGCAGCCATTCGGGATGGCGGAGATCCGGGCCGCGGCCGCCGCCTACTACGCCTCGGGGCGGGCGGCCTGCGCTATACGGTGCCCGGTATCCCGCGCCATGCATGGGGAGCCCCCTGGCCGATGGTCAAAATGCCCATTGAAGCCCTCCGGAGGCTTGCTTAGCGTGCCCAGAAATGTCATGGCATCGACTATGAACCTAAATGTCGCATGTCTGTCGTGACCGGATGCTTTGCGCGCCGCGCTCCCTCCATGCGCGTTCGGTGGATAATCAGCCGACATACCGCATGGTGTGGCATCAGGACTACGCTCAGAACGACCTCGGCATCGCGGCACGTTTCGCCCCGTTTCGGTCGTATACGGACGAGGCTTCTGATGCAGCCGGTCTCCATGAGAGGGGTTCTGTTCCTGGAGCGACGCGAGTTCGTGAGCGCGACGGGTTTGCAAGTGCGTGGCGCTATTATCGGGACACGCGAAATCCAGGCTGAACGTCGGTAGAGTCCTGAGTATGACAGGAGGTGACGCCGGTGGGTCAGAAGACCGCGGCCCAGCTCGTCGAACTGCTCCGGCGTGAGCGCCTCTTGGACATGCCCGCGCCACGCTTGACGCTCGACGCAGTGTCCGCACCCAATGCGAAAATACAACGTGTCCGCAAAAAGGGTGCGGAGTATGGGCTGTAAGAGAGGGCGCGGCGCTTCCGCGGTCGGCTGAATGCGACCGTCCCCGCGCCGCGTGATGTATGGATGCGTTGATTCCTGGCGGCCGCCAAGTAGCGCTTCCCCACTTTCGGCAAAGAGATCCAGCAGGGTCGACCCAAAGAGGCGGGCGTCATGGTATGGCGGTCAGGGCCGCCTCCAGAACCTCATCCCGCCCCGCCGCCACACCGCGCCAGGTGCGGGCGGCCGGGATGTCCGGCAGGATACCCGTTCCGACGAACGGTGTGCCGTCCGGGTAGGTGTCCCGTTTGGAACACACCCGCAGTCGGCCGCCGCCCGGGAGGACGATCGGCAGGGGCTGGCCCGTACTGCCGCAGGTCGCCTCGCCCACCAGCGGTCCCCGTGCGGCGGACTTCCAGGCCACCAGAAAGTCCTCTGCCGCACTTGCCGTCTCGGGGCCCACCAGCACGACTGCGGGTCCGCCAAATCCGGGGCCGTCACCGTCGGGGGACAGCAGTTCCCCGGGAACATGCAACCAGAACTGCGGCCATCCCCAGGCGCGGAACGTTGGCACATAGGTGCGCAGCCGGAAGGCGGACGTCGGGGCCGGCGCGGTGAGCAGCCGCTGCAGGACGGCGTACCCGATGCCGCCGTTGCCGCCGCCGTTGCGCCGCAGGTCCAGGATCAGCGCGCGCACGCCGACGAAGTCGGGCACGAGCTCGCGTAACCGTCCCGGTACCCCGTCCCAGCCAAACGTGTTCAGTTCGATGTGGAGGACGCCCGGGGAGACCTCGCGGGAGACGACCGGCGTGATCCTCTGCCATGGGTACGCGGCGCCGGACTGTCGCACCAACCGACCCTCCACCCGCCGGCCGTCGGGGTGCCGCCCCTCGAGGTGGGCATTCGTGCCGGGCGCACCGCTCAGCAGCTTGCGGGTCGCCGCCCAGGCGCGGTAGTGCTCTGTGGATGCGGAGATGGCGGCTGCAGCAGCCTCGACCGCCCGCGCCGCGGGAACACCGTCTACGGAAGTGATTCGGACACCGGGACGGAATCCCGCCTCCATGGCCTCCGGCGTGGCCTGCGTGATCGTCGGCGCTCCCTCCACGGCCTCCAGGCGAAGCCCGGGCTCGGCGGATCCGCCCGCACGGAGGCGTTCGGGCGGAACCAGGTCCGTGTGCCCGTCTCCGAGCAGCCGCACCACCTCGGCAAGGAGCCGCCAGTGCTCCGCCTCGTCCGCGGCCGCCAGCACCCGCGGCGCATACCGGAGGAATACCGAGTTCCAGTCCAGGTCGGGCCGCAGGTCCCAGTATGCGAAACCGAACCTGGCCTCGGCCCAGATCATGGCCAGACCAAGCAGCCGCTCGGCGGCGTCCGGCGGTCGATCCGCCACCGGCATCGGGTCGCCGGGATGCTGGCGGTGCGCGGACCGTGCCGCCTCCAGGAGCCGTTGTCCGAGTTCTTCGGGAAGCGCCAGGGACGGAAAGCTGGGTTCCATGCCGCCCTTCCTCCCGTTCCGCCCGGGCCCCCGGGCGCCGCCGTCGTCCGAGCGTGGGTCTGTCTCATCCCGTGTCCCCGTAGCGCGCCGGTTCGTTCGGGATGGGTACGACGCCGTCGAAGTAGTCGTCAAACAACCGCCTGACGCTCCCGCTCCCGGCCTGGAGCTCGACGAACGCCGCGCGCACGTCTGCCGGTTCGGCCTGCCGACCCGTAAACCCCTCCATCAACTTGGACAGCGCGGCGTCCATGCGGGTCCGGCCGATCAGCGCCTCCAGCAACAGCATGGCGCAGGCCCCCTTGGCCCACCGGAGCCGCCCGCTCTCGGGGGTATCGTAGCGACACCCCTTCAGCGAAACGCCGGCGGCCGCCTCCGCGAGCTTCGCGTGCGGCAACAGGACGGTGGACACGTGGCGGCGGAAGGACGCTTCCCCGAAACGGTCCCGGGCCAGACGTTCATCGCAGTAGTTTGCCAGCGCCTCCACGTACCCGAGACCCCGGTCTTCGGCGAAACGCACCCCCAAACCCCACCACATGTGGGAGACCTCGTGCGCGACCAGGCGGAACGCGTCGGGGTTGTCCGCAGGGTCCGCCTGCAGGTGCCCCAAAAGGACGAGGCCTTCCCGCGAGCAGTTCCCGCACGCGCTGTGCGGCAGGCAGGCGAGTGTCAGCCGCTGGTAAGGGCAGGGACCCCAGGCCCCGGAGTATGCCGTCAGGGCGGTGCGCGCCGCCGTCAGCACGGCCGTTGGGGAATAGGGGGCGGCGACCGGGCACAGCGCGCGCAGTTGAACCGGGCCGGCATCGCCGTCCGCGTGGAGCCCCTCTCCCACGACGAGGGAGAAATCCCCGCAGGCCGCATCTCCGGTATCCCACCGGTAGCGGATGGCGGCCCCCGTTCGGTCTTCCTCGACCAGACCGAAGGAACTCGCGGCGCGGAACGTCGCCGGCAGAGTGAGGACCACGCGGCTCTTCGCCGGGTGATCGAGGTCCCACACCGGGCGCCACCGCGTCATGAACTGCATTTCGTACCAGGCATGGCCCGCCTCGTCCCGCATGAAGGCACGGTCCAGTCGTCCCGCATAGCGCACCTGCACGCGGTGGCGGATGCCCGGAGCCAGATGTGCCGCGACCGACCAGACCCCTTCGCCGACCGCCTCCGCCACGGCGTCCACTCCGTCGACCGCAACCTGCGTCACCGCAGCGCCCGGCGACAGGGCGAAGAGGGCGGCGCTGCGGCCGACCACGGTCTCGCCCGCGACCGTGCCCTGGCCCTGGACGTTCCCGTCGTCGTCGAGTTCAAGCTCGTAGACGCCCTGGTCCACGCGGAGTCCCTCGCCAGCGGCGACCGTGTCCATCCACCCCACGGACCCCACCCCCCGCAGCCGCCCCCCGGGTCAGCGGATCGCATACCGACGCAGCGCGGCGTGGATGTCGTAGGCGTGACGCAGGAAGTCCACGTCGATCTCCCGGCCCACGTCCACGTAGGTCCTCGCCCTGCCGGCCAGCACCCCCGCGGGGAAGAACACCCACCAGTCGTAGACCCCGGCCTGCGCCGCGAACCGCCGCCAGAGGCCCGGGCCGGCATCGGGTCGTTGGCGGCGGGCCAGCGCCCCGTCCGGCCAAAGGCTGTGCAGGACAACCTCGCCGAAGTAGTCCGCAAAGCCGAGCCCGGTCGCGCCGATGGCCGTCCGGGTGTATGCGGCCGGCTCCACACCGGTGAGGCCGGGTTCCGCCAGCAGCCTGGTCAGCAGGCCCGGCAGGACGGCGGGCTGGTGCAGGCAGTGCAGCTGCTCGTGAAGAAAGGACGGCAGCAGTTGCTCGGACTGCTGCGGCCGCATCCCTGAGCACTCGAACGTCATCCCGCCGGGGCCGGTGAGCATCGACCCGTTCCCGCCGTTCCACCCTTCGGCGGAGATCAGCAGGTATACGCGCACGCGCTGGCTGCGGGTATCGATGCCGAAGAAGCGGTCGGTCGCCGCGGCCGCTTCGGTGAGCCACGGGGGCGCGGTCCCCGCCAAGGCGGCGGCGTGCGCCTGCAACCTCGATTCGGCTTCCGCCCAGAGCCGGGCGAAGCGGGAGGCGAAGGCATCTGCGGCTTCCAGCCAAACGGGGTAGTCGGCGGCGGGCCACACCGCGGCCGCGGCCCGTGCGGCCTCGTCCATGTCGTCGTGCGGGAGGAGGGCCGCGAAGAGCGCCGCGCCATCGTCCTCACCATCCCCGCGCTGCAGGACCACGCGGAGCCAGTCCGCAGCCGCTGACTCACGGGGGGTGAGCGCGCCGAACCGTTCGGTCCACTCCGTCACGTTGTGGGGGTGGGCGATCCCGTTGTGCCAGCGCGTGAACGTCTGGGTGAAGAACACCTGGTTCGACCAGCGGTGGACGACCGGCTCCCACGCGAACAGAGCGCATCCCCCCCCTTGCGCCCCCTATTCCCAGGGCCGCGGAGGGTTCCTGCGTGGAGATCGTCGGCGCACCGCAGAACCTTCCTGCGTGGGCGGCCGAAACGGGGCGGGAAGTCCCACGATGCGGCGGTCCGTCTGAGTGTGGTCCTTACACCGCCAAGAGCGGCCCATCGGCTCGTACCACCGGCATGCGCATGGCGCGCGAACCTTCCGCCCACGACAGACGTGCGAAGTCCAAGTTTATGTGGACCATGACCACGCCCACACCATTTTTCAGTATCGCCACGGCCAATCCGCCTGCGCGCCGAGGGCGCACCGGCTCAAGGCCCGAATGCACGCCAGTTCTGTGTGCTCCGACGGGCCGTGATGCGAGATGTTGTTTACAGCCGAACGAAGTGCGTCAGAACCGCGGCCAGTATCACAAGGAGCACCGGGAGGATAACGTAGTTCCGCAAGCCGTCGATCTTCCGGTCGAGCTTGGCGTCCAGCGTCTCGGCGACGCCGTCGATCTTAGCGTTCATCGTTTCGGCGACGCCGTCGATCTTGGCATTCATCGTCTCGGCGACGCCGTCAATCTTCGCATTCAGCTTTTCGGCAACGCCGTCAATCTTGGCGTCCAACCGATCGGCAACACGATCGATCTTGGTGTCCAGCTTCCCGGCCACGGCGTCGATTCGATCCAGCACCTCTCTGTGCTGGGCGTCCATTCGGTTCACGAGGAACAGGAGGGTGCTGCCCCCCAGTTCCTGGGCAGCAGGGGCAACG
>DAHWHT010000227.1 GCA_027335515.1 Clostridia bacterium | reverse complement strand
CGGGGGCGGGGGAAGCTCAGGGAAGCCGATTGTCCTCACGCTGCAGGGGAGTGGAGAGAACTTCGCCCAGGCCATCGAGGTGGATCAGGAGCAGAGTTCGGTGCGCATCGGGTTCTGGGCCACCGATCTCGTGTTGGTGGGAGAAAGCTTGGCGAAAAGAGGCCTGCGCTCCCCTCTGGACGCCCTCCTGCGCGACGGGGAGTTCTCGCTGCGCGCCGAGGTGGGCGTGGTGGAGGGCCAGGCCGGTCGGTTGCTCAAATCTCCGCAACCGGGGGGCTCCGCGCTGGAGATCGGCGACCGGCTCATCCACTCGGAATCCACCGATACGGGATCCATCCCCATCCCCTTCTGGCGCTTCATGTCCAGGCTGGCCACCCCCTTCAACGCCGCCTGGGCGCCGGTCCTCGTGCAGACGTCCCAGGGATACCGCTCGGCGGGCACAGCGGTGTTCCGCGGGGACGTGCTGGCCGGCGTGCTCGGTCCGCGTCGCACCCGCGCCTTGAGCTGGCTGCTGCAGTCCGGGGCCTTCAAGCCCCTGACCTTCCCCGGGCCGCAGGGAGGGCGCAGTGTCACGCTCGACGTCGTCAGCCGGCGCAAGCACCTGACCCTGGCCGGCACCGGCGCTGGCACGATCACCCTGACCCTGTTCACGCGCATCCGCCAGGCACCGAGGATCTCCCTGCGGTCCCAGGGTAGCGCCGCGCTGGAACGGGCCGCTTCCCTGGCCGCCACCCAGCAACTGCGCGCCGCCTTGGACAGCCTGCAGGCGGCGGGCTCCGACGTCCTCGGTTTCGGAGAGCGTGCGCGGCAGCGGGATCCTGGCGCCGTAGCGGATTGGCCCGCCATTTTCTCGCGGATGCCCGTGTCGTTGCACGTAACGGTCCGCGTGCTCGCGGGGGGACGCCTGGCCTGACGCTGCCGACGGCCGAGTGGATCGGATGCGGGGTCCCACGCCGCCGCGGGTCGGGGCACTGCAGGGCCTACGCCCTTTTGCCCACATACGTACCCACACCCGTGAGCGCTGACAAGCTGGGCCGTAGTTCTCCTCTGAGCGTTCCAGACCCAGCGGAGGTGACCGCCGGCGGGACGGCCGCCGTGGCCGAGTTGCCGTGCCGGGTTGATGCCGTTCAGCGCCGCGAGTTGCGCATCGTAGGCCGATCCAATGCTCGCCCCGGCGAGGTTGCAGGCGATGGTCGCCTCGCCGGCGATCAACCCCGTCAAGACAAAGCGACCGACCGCTGCGGAGCGGTGCAGCAGGGTGCCGGTCAGCGGGCCCGCCGCGGGCCGGCGGGCGTAGGACGGGGCGCCCCATCGTCACCTGGAACTGGGTGCGGCTCCGAGCCGCGGGCTGCGCCTGGAGGCCCGCGTTCCCCTGGCCTCGGCCAAGGCCGACGCGCCCAGCGGTACCGGTCCGCGCCGCGCCGGCCCGGTACCGGGGGGCAGGAGAATGATCCGCATCCTGCTCGCGAAGGACGTGGGCATGGTGCGCGGGGCGCTCGCGGCCCTGCTCGCGCTGGAAGGCGGCCTGGAGTGGCAGAGGTCGCGCGGGGCGACGAGGTGCTCTCGGCGGCCCTGGAAACCACACCCGACGTGGCCGTGCTGGACATAGAACTTCCGGGTACCGATGGACTCCAGGCGGCCGAGCGGCTGCGTGAACGCTTGCCCGCCTGCCGGGTCGTGATGCTGACCACCTTCGGGCGCCCCGGCTATCTGCGACGGGCCATGGCGGCCGGGGCCCGCGGCTTCCTGCTCAAGGAGTCGCCCGCCGGCGCGTTGGCCGCCGCCATCCGCCGGGTCATGGCGGGGGACGTGGTCGTCGAGCCCGACTTGGCCCTTTCCGCCCTGCGCGCGGGCGAAAGCCCCCTGTCCGCCCGAGAACGCGACGTGCTGGACGCCGCCCGCTCCGGCCAGACCATCGCGTCCCTGGCCGTCGAACTGCACCTGTCCGAAGGCACCGTGCGCAACCACCTGTCCGCCGCCATCCAAAAGCTGGGCTCGCGAACCCGTGCCGGGGTCGCCCGCATCGCGGCGGATCGGGGCTGGCTCTGATCGCCGCGCGCCCCATCCGTCACGCCGGAACGGCGGGCACAACGATCAGCGGCCCGTCCGGCTCCGCCGCAGGCAGCGCTGAGGTATCAAACGTGCTGCCGGCACAGCGGTACACGGCCCGGAAGCCCTCCAAGAACGCGTCGACCGGCTCCAGAAAGTCCACCGCGGGCGTCCGGTAGTGCATCGGCACCACCCAGGTGGGCCGCAGCTGGCGCACCACATCGATCGCCGCACGGGCGCCGATGGTGGCCCGCCCCCCGACCGGCACAAACAGCAGGTCGACCGACCCGATCGCCGCCCGCTGCTCCGGCCGCAGGGCCGACTGGCCCAGGTCACCGAGGTGGCAGACCCGCCGGCCCTCAAGGCTGAAGGCGAACAGGGTGTTGGGCCCACCTCGGGTACCGGCCACGTCGTCGTGCTCGGCGGCGACGGCCACCACCGGCCCGAGGGGTGCGGCAAAGTGCCCGGCGGTGGAGCGCAGGACCCGCGGCGCGCCTCCGACCACTCCGACGGCGTTGTGATCGACGTGCTCATGGGTGACCAGGACCAGATCCGCAGTGGCGCCCGTGATCGGAGGGTACTCGAAACGCAGCCCCCGCGCGGCCAGAGCCGAACCGACGGCACCGAACGGATCGATCAGGACGCTGCGTCCGTCCCGCGCCTGCAGCCGGAACGCCGATTGCCCATACCAACGCACGCGCACCGGTCCGCCACCTCCACCCGCTTGCCAACCACCGCATAAGTATAGTGGGCGCGGCGCGCGGGGCTTGCCCTGGGCGGTCACCTCCAGGGATGGGACGCCCCCCAGACGACCCCGGCGCGATCGAGGGCGCCGGGAGATCGCCGTGTCCGCCACCACGTTCCTCGCCCGCCTCACTCAGCGGTTGTTCCGCATGCCCGTAACTGCGCACCGGCGGTACACCCCTTCAAACTCCTTGGTGGCAAGCACCCGTCGCGCTGACCTGGACGCGACGGTGCACGTTGGGCGGGGTGACCAGGCCCTCAGGGCCATACACGCTCAGAAGTGATCGTGGAACAACGATGCGCTCGTGTGCACCAGATCCGCCAGATGCCTCACCCCGCCAATCCCATCTGGGCGACGCGCGGTCCGATTCCACCACGGCGCACCCGGATCCAGATCTTGTCCACCACAAGCGACGCAAACAGTCGCCAGGGTCCCGCCAGGCAGGCCAGAAGCCTGAGGGCCGCTTTGACCAGCCGACGGTCGAGCGGGGCACGTATACCCCGCTGTGACCCGACGCGCGTGTGCGTAACCTGGCGCAGACGCATCCGCCAGGGGGGTCGTACATGTCCGCGGCCGCACACAGCAGTGCTGCCGGCGGGATGGCGCGGGCCGCGCTCAGGACTCTTTTCCCAGGTACTGCTCGTCGCTGACGTGTTCCAGCCAGCGAACCGCCTCTCCGTCGAGTTGCTCCTGGATGGCGATGTGGGTCATGCCCGTGGTCGCGGCTGCGCCGTGCCAGTGCTTCTCTCCAGGCGCGAACCAGAGCACGTCGCCCGGCCGGATCTCCTCGGCCGGGCCTGCCCACCGCTGCGCACGGCCGCAGCCGCTGGTCACGATCAGGGTTTGGCCCAGGGGATGCGTGTGCCACGCGGTACGCGCGCCTGGCTCGAACGTGACGCTCGATCCGGTGACGCGTGCCGGTTCGGGTGCGCGGAACAGCGGATCGACGCGTACGGCGCCGGTGAAGTACTCGGCTGGGCCCCGCGCAGAAGGTTGCGATCCGCTTCTCTTGATCTCCATGATGTTACACGCCTCCAATGTTCGCTCTGAACGGCCTGCACAAGCGTAAGCAAGCGTTGGCCGGTCCCTATTGTTCGCGCTCCGCCTGGAGGGGGCGTTCCAAATGGCTTCCGTGGCCATCAGGACCCCGTTGTCGGGACCGGGCGCGTCGCCCGGCCGCGGTCGACGACTGCGGTGGACCACGAGGGGTCGTCCGGGTCCATTCCGCGCCGCGCCCGACACTCGCCGCGCGGGTGCTCGACGAGCCCCAGAATGATCCGACTCCACTGCGTTCGCAACGGGGTGGCGGCAGGGTCCGGTGGCCAGGGCCGACGGGCGCCTTCCTCCGACGCGGCGACGCTGAGACATTCAAAATACCATTCACCCAAGCCTCAACCCACACATGGTGCCGTAGAGCCCCATACGTGGGCCACGGTTGCGTGACCCTCCGTCCCGGACTCTGTGCGTCAGGGCGGTTTCTGTGACTCAAGGCTCGGCGAAGAGCCTGCCCACATCCTGGGCCACGCCGGGCAAGAGCACACAACCGAGGTCCTGGCCTGCCGTCAGCCTACGGGGATCGCCATAGGCGCCGTCCTTGAGCTCAAAGACCCGGACCATCTCCTCTTCGGGATCAACCAGCCAGTAGAAACGAACGCCGTGGCGCTCGTAGATATGCCGCTTGGTGATCGCGTCGCGGTGTCGAGTACCCTCGGAGATCACCTCCACCACCAGGTCCGGCGCACCCTGGATGTTTTCCGCGGTCACGATGGCCAGGCGATCCCTGGCGATAAAGAGCAGGTCGGGCTCCACCACGTCGCGAGGGGAAAGCACCACGTCCATCGGAGCCAGCAGCACCTGACCACATCCCGCGCGCTGAGCCCTGTACAGCATTTCATGCAGGATACCAACCAGCACCTGATGTTTCACCTTGGGCGACCGGCTCACGATCAGGTCCCTTTCCAGCACCTCGTACCGCTTGCCGTCGTCCGGCGTATGGCGCAGGTCCTCATACGTGAAGTTGCCGCGTCCGCCCGTGCCTGCTCACCGCCACGGCGCATCGCCCCTGACCACATGATACCCGCAGGCCGTGGCGCATGATGCCGCGGCCACATGAACACCGCGCCCGAAGGCCTGCGGGTCACCCCCCGGCGTGAGGACCGCGGCGACGAGCGACGCGCCGAGGCCGTGGGTGCCGCCCCGATGCCCGATCCGTACACCCGCCAAACCTGCGCCGTCCGTGGTCATACAGGGGAAGGTGAGCGCGGAAGCTACCGCAGCGGCGACGGTACGCCCCTGGAGGCGGACCTGGACACGATAGAGGCCGCGGCGCGATCCCGGACGGCACGCTCGACGAAGGCGGCCGACTGGGCCAACCGCCCACAGCGAAATCGAGCTGCGGGTGCGAAGGCATGCCACGCCTTCATCCAGGACGCCGCGCCCGTCCCGTGCCGACGCCGCAAAGCCGATGGCCCATACCGCCGCACGGGAAGCGGCCCGCCACACGCGCGCCAACGACCGCGGTCCGTAGGGCGGGCGGGGCGCCTGGCCGGCGGATGGCGCGCTCAGGTCGCTGGCGCTTCGGAACGCAGCGCGCGGGGTTTGCCCTGGACGATCGTCTCCAGATGGCAGGTCGTTCCCCAAACGGAGGCAACCCGGTCCAGGGTGCGCTGGGATTCGGTGAGATCGAGGTCGCGCCCGTCGTGTCGATGCACCAGAACGAGTTCGCCGCCGCGCTCCTCGCCCACCTCGATCACCGGCCGCCCCGCGTGCCCACGGCTGCGCACCAGCGCCTCGCGGACCTCCTCGAAGGCCTTGGTGGTGATGCGCCAGACGCGCTTGCCCCCCTCCTCTTGCTGGCTATAGACAAACAGGTCCAGGCGCTGGGCCACCTCGGAGGTCAGGTGGTTGCGCAGAAAGCCAACGTCATCTTCCACCTCCCGCGCCAGCAGACACTGGCGGAGCCCCTCTGCCTCCCCGTGCCGTTCCAGGAGGTCTTCATAGATGGCCACCCCGAGGAGGTATGGGTTCACCTCACCCGGCGACGGCGAGCGCACCTGGGCATTCAACCGCGCAAAGTCGGTGTATTCCCGGTCCGTCAGCTCCAGCTCCCGCAACAACCGCGTGTGCCAAAGTGTTGCCCAGCCCTCATTCATGCCTTGGTGGGTCCGCACCGCGCGTCAACCCGCATGATGGTGCGTCTCTGGCGCCTGCATGGCATCCAGAAGCACCTGTAGCCCACGTCGTAAGCGTTCCTCCGTCCCGGGTACGCCACGGACGATGACGAGCTCCCCACGAAGGATCGCTGGTGCTCGCAGGCGTCCCGCGAAGCCCTGCACGTCGGGATCCGGAGTTGCGGATTGGGTCCCTCTCGTCGCGTCCTTCCTGGGCACGCCGTATCACCTTCCGCCGAAATACCTATGCCGCGGCACGAAGAAAGCGACGAGACTTGGTGGCGGCGGGATGGTGGCTCAAGCCAGTTGACCGGCATCAGACAAGGCCAACCTGGCACTGCGCTCCCGGCCGACCGCGGGCCTTCGCAGATACGGGTCCTGGTCTGGCAGGATCGGCCATGGGAACCGTGTGCCCCACAGAACGCGGCAGAGGGAATCAAGGGCACCGAGATCGAACCAACCGAAGCCGAAGGCCAGCCGCTGCCAGTTGCGGCCGGTCATGGTTGGAAGCTGGAGTGCGGGCGAAGTCTACGGTGAAGGAAAGGCCCCGCGACCACGGAGGGTAACGAGGGAGATACGGCTCCTATGGCCGAGGGGCAAGGTAGCACCGGGCTCCACCGCCGCTGCTGCATAGGCAGCATTGCGAAGGGCCGCGGCCTGAGATTGGTTGCCTGCCGACAACGGTCGCCAGGAGCCCTGTGCGTTCACCGGTCTAAGAGCATCCACGGCAGCATTGGCGTCGTCGATGGCGTTGGCGTAGTCCGTAACGTGAACGGCTTCAGCCTCCCGTTGGTGGGCAAGCTCGCGCCATGCCTCGGTGGCAGGCTCATGGACGGGCGCGGGCAGGACTCCGGGAGCCGCCGCATTCCGATTATCGGCGTTGCGGGCGTGAAGCTCAGCCGCGAGTTCGTGGGTCCAGCGCGGGGCCGGCCAGCCGCGGGGATCGGTGCTATCTGGGCGGTGGCCGAAGGCGGCCTGGGCCTCGGATCGGGCGGGGTCACGGCGCTGTCGTCTACCACTCCCGTGGGGCATGGCTATCGCACCTCCATGCCCTACCCGCAACGCATTGGGGGCGTTGGGGCTGGGACTCAATGCTCTCGCACCGCAGCCTGGCCGCATCCAACTTGCCGGCTTGGACGACTCTACCAGAGGACACGCCGTTTGGCAAGCGCCCTTTTGGAGCACTTTCCTCATGGCCAAATGCCATAGCGTATCCTGGGCATAACCTTTTTGGGGTGCCAGCCGGACAAGAAGCGCGGGAGGGGTGAATCGATGTGAGGGAGGAGGACGTCCGGCCAGCCACGGACCACGAAGAGTCGTTTGGCGAGTACCTCAAGCGCGTCCGTGAGACAGCGGGCTTATCGATACCTGACCTGGCGCAACGATCAGGGGTATCGGTGTCGCACCTCTCTCGCGTTGAAAGCGGGTGGCGCGCCACGCCCAAGCCAGCGATCATCGAACGCCTGGCCTTCGCACTGCGACGCCCGGCAGAGGAATTGTTTCAGAAGGCGGGCCATACGGGCTTGGCTGCAGCCATGAAAAGCGAGGACACAACCACGCGCATCTTCATGCGTGCGGCGAGTGACCTCACACCGACGCAAGCGGAAGAGATTCTGGAGTACATCGAGCTGCGGAAGAAGCAGTGGGCGCGGGAACGCAAGGAGGCGGATCGCACTGAAGGTGGGACCGGGTCGTCCAAGCCTGCGCGCTAGCGGGGCCCAGGTTGGACGGTGGCTGTGGGAGCGTTATGGTAGAGGTTCAGCCCAGGAGACGATCCGTGGCGCGGCGGAGGAATTCGGGATCCGCCTGGACGGCCACCCGTTCTCGGACAGCACGAGTGGACTGCTATGGTCGACCGACGCGGGCGAATACGTGATCACCACCAACAGCAACCATTCACCTGAACGGCAACGGTTCACGGCAGCCCACGAGCTTGGCCACTATTTCCAATACGTGGGCGCGAACCGGACGCAGACGATGGACCGTGATTCCTTGGTCGAGCGGGAAAGCGATGCCTGCGCTGCCGAGATCCTGCTGCCGCTGGAAGAAGCGAGGCGGCTGTATGAGGAGATCCACGGCAATCTTCACGGGGCCCGGTTGATCGCCGCCGCGCGAGCGTGCGGCATCAGCCAGTCCGCGATCCGCACCCGCCTGAAGGTCCTCTCCGAACACGGTTGGGTGGTCCAACCACGCCCACTCGTGCTTGACTACCAAACGGGCCTCTTTGCGGACCAAAGTCTCCAGGAACGGCACACAGAGATCACCGCCACGGTCACCGGGTGGCACGTGGTTCGTCGCCGCTGGCGTGACGACCGTCCCATCTGCCTCTCCCCCGATGGTCGCCTGGGTCGGGGGAAACCGGGCGGCTCCTGCCAGAACTGTCAACAGCGGAATGAATGCCGGACCTACACCATGCTGTATCTCGCCCAGCCTGGAGAACGGTTTGCCGCATCGCTGCTGCTCCCCCCCAGCTCCAGCTCGCGCTGGCGCGAGCTTGCGGAGGGCCATCCGTGGTTGGGGGGGCAATGGGTCCGCTTCCGACCAAGTCCGCGCGCTTGCGTTACGGGCACCTGGTACGGGATTGAGCCAGAGACCATAGGCGCACCTGGAGCGGTCACCACAGCCCTGGCCGCACCGGACGCCACCACCGAGCACGCGGACGTGCCGCGCGAACACGTCGATGCAGACAACGTGGCCATGCGAACCTGCGGGATAGCTTCAGCCACGTGCGACGAGCTGGCGCGTTACTGTGACACCCGTGGTGGCCACCAAGCCGCGGACCGCCTGCGCCGCGCAGAAGTCGCCGCGCCGGCGGTCCCAGGGTCCCCGTAGAGTGGGTCTCCGCCCTGGAGGGCGGTGTCACGTGCCGAAGGACCCGGTGCGGCCACCGTGCCGCGTCCGCGTGGCCGCATCTGGGAGGTTGGCTGTCGGGTCTGGCGATTGGAGGCTCCAGAAGAAGGACGCCATCGTGCGCATTCACCCTGCAGGCAGGGTTCGACGCTATGCGCGGCAAAGTCTGGCACCGGTTCATGCGGCCGTCGCCGCGAGCTCTGGGAGGCACCATGGCGCAACTGGAAGAGATACAGCCTGGGGCGTCGGTCGCGGGCATCGTCGCGGAAGGCCCGGTGACGGTCGTGGCCGTGCAGTGGCACGGCTCCGGTGCCCTCACGGTGACATACAAACCTCCGTCGGGACGGCCGGACGAGCGGCTGCTGCTCCGCGCCGACGAGTCCCTCCTCGGAGTCTCCGGTCAGGCCCAACGCTGGGCGCTCGACGCGGACGGCGCGCTGTTCCGGCTCGCCTCGGAAGCCCAACGGATCCGGCTGGCCCACCTGTTTGACCCCTACCTGGCCGTCACAACCTCGCTCGTCCAGCCCCTTCCGCATCAGATCACGGCGGTTTACGGTGAGATGCTGCCCCGCCTGCCCCTTCGGTTCCTGTTGGCTGACGATCCTGGAGCCGGCAAGACGATCATGACGGGCCTGCTGGTTAAGGAACTGCTCCTCCGGGGCGACCTGCGCCGATGCCTGATCGTCTGCCCGGGCGGTCTGATTCTGCAGTGGCAGGCTGAAATGGAGGCCAAGTTCGGCCTTGACTTCCGCCTCCTCGGCGCCGACGTTTTGGCGCAGGGCGGCAATCCCTTCCTGCGGCATGATCTTCTGCTGGCGCGTATGGACCACTTGGCGCGGAACCCAGACCTGCAAGAGCAGCTTCGGGGGACCGAGTGGGACCTCGTCGTGGTGGATGAGGCGCACAAGATGTCGGCGCGGCTGCAGGGCAGCGAGGTGCGCCCGACCAAGCGCTACGCGTTGGGGCGGCTGCTCGGGGACCCTGAACGCACGCGCCACTTCCTGCTGCTGACCGCGACGCCCCACAACGGCAAGGACGAGGACTTCTACCTCTTCCTGGCCCTGCTCGACGCGGACCGCTTCGAGGGGCGCGTCGCCCAGCCGGCCCGCAGGCCAGACATCTCGGACCTCATGCGGCGCCTGAGCAAGGAGCACCTGGTGCGGTTCGACGGCTCGCCGCTCTTTCCACCCCGGTTTGCACACACGGCGGAGTACGGGTTTTCCGGTCCGGAGCGAGAGCTCTACGAGGCAGTCACGCTCTACGTCCGGGACCAGATGGACCGCGCTGACCGGTTGAAGGCCCAGGGGGAGGCCAAGCGTGGGCAGGTGATCGGCCTGGCGCTTACCGTGCTCCAGCGGCGGCTGGCCTCCTCGCCCGAGGCGATCTACCAGACGCTCGGGCGGCGCAAGGAGCGTCTGGAGCGCGAACTCCAGGAGGCGGAACGCTCCAGGCAGTTGCGCCTTGCGGTGCCCGATAGTCGGTTGTTGGACGACGAGGCGCACGATGAGGACGACGACACCGCCGAAGAGCGCGAGGCCGTAGAGGACGAGGTGGCCGCCGCCGCCACCGCCGCGACCACCATCGAGGAACTGCGGTTGGAGATTGCCGAGTTGGATCGGCTCATCGGGCAGGCCGGCGCCGTCCGCCAGAGCCGGATCGACAGCAAGTGGCGAGAATTGTCTGGGCTCTTGCAAGACAACCCACTGATGTTCACCCCCGACAATCGCCGCCACAAGCTGATCATCTTCACCGAACACCGGGACACCCTCACATACCTGACCAACAACATCCGCGACCTGCTTGGCCGGCCCGAGGCCGTGGTCACGATCCAGGGCGGCATGGACCGCCAGGAACGCCGGACCGTGGAGGAAAGCTTCCTCCACGACCCGGACGTCTGGATCCTGGTCGCCACCGATGCCGCGGGCGAGGGCGTGAACCTCCAGCGGGCGCACCTGGTCATCAATTACGATCTTCCGTGGAACCCGAATCGCCTCGAACAACGCTTCGGCCGCGTGCACCGCATCGGCCAGGACGAGGACTGCCACATGTGGAGCCTGCTGGCGGCAGGCACGCGCGAGGCGGACGTGTTCGAGACCCTGCTGCGCAAGCTGGAAGCCGAGCGCCACGCCCTCCCCGGCGACGTATTTGACGTGCTCGGGCGGGCCTTTGCAGAACGCAGCCTCCGCGATCTACTGATCGAGGCCATCCGCCGCGGGCGCGATCCCGATGTGCGCAGCCGCCTGCGGACCGAGATGGAGCACATCCTCGACCTCGATCGCATCCGC
>DAHWHT010000211.1 GCA_027335515.1 Clostridia bacterium | reverse complement strand
GACCCCGGGGCGGCCCGGGCCCTGCTGCGGTCCGCCGGGGTGCAGCGTCCCCTCAACGTCCAGCTGTTGACGATTGCCGCTGGCGGCACGCAGCAGGCGGGCATGACCGACGCGGTGGCGGGGGAGATCGCGCGGGAGTTGGACGCCGTGGGCTTCAGGGTGGCGGTGCGCCAGGACACCTGGTCGCAGTACTACCAGGGATTGCGCTCCGGTGAGGCGAACCTCTTCCAGGCCGTGTGGCTGGCGGATTACCGGTCGCCGCAGGATTTCTTTTTCAACCTGCTGTCACCGCGTACCATGGGTGTGGGTAATGCGAGTTTCTATCGCAACCCGTCCTTCGACGCCGGGCTGGCCCGGGCGGCGACGCTGCAGGGGGCGGCGGCCGCCTCGGCCTACGGGGCGCTCAACGCCCAGGTGTATCGGCATCTGCCCGTGCTGCCCGAGTTCTACACGAGTGCGGCGGTGCTCGTGCAGCCGTGGGTGCACCCCGCGGCCTACCGGGTGTTTCTCGACCCCCCGCTGATGCCGCGCCTGCAGCGGGTCCGGGTGGGCGGCGGCGGTTCGGGGTCGGTGGCCGCGAATGGGGGACTGAAGTAGGTGGCGGGTGCAAAGGGTCCAGATCGGACGGGTGGGCGCGCCGGTGCGGGGCCTTCGATCTGGACGCTGCTGGGGATTTCCGTGTTGTCCGTCCTCGCCCTGCAGGCATTGGCCGGCACGCCGGCCAGCCCGGTGGAGCGGTGGCTGCACATCCAGACCGTGCCCTTTTGGCTGCCCCTGGCGATGGCGGCCGGCCTTGGCATCGTCTTTGGCTCGCTGTTCCGCCGCCGCATGCCCGGGGCGGCCCAACCCGCCAAGCCGGCCCCGCCGCCGTCCACCACGCGGGGACGTCACGCCGTTCCTCGCCGGATTCGCCGCGAGCGGCAGCGCCAGCGCCAGGCGCTGGATCGGGCGGCGTCCCGCGAGCGTCAGGAGGCCGAGGCCGCGGCGGCGCAGGCCCGCGCGGCCGCACCCCCACCGCTGACCTGGTGGGATCGTTTGCGGCGACGCGGCTGAACCGCCTGGCCGCGTTCCGCGAAGACCGTCGCTTGGACGCGGGCGCCTGCGGCCAGGGCGTGCGGTCGTGGCGGGCAGGGCCGAATGTACCCATCCCGGCAAGGTGCTTCCGGGCACGGTTCCGAGCGCCGCTCCAGTCCGCATGGGGCCGGAATCCGCGGGAGCGTCTGGGGGCGTTGCCCTGAGAACCGCGGTGGACGCGCGCGGTATCGTCGCAACGGGCGCAACGCTGCGCGGTGTACGGCGGGTCACTGCCCAAAACCGCGCAGTCCTCCTCCTGGGCCTGGTACTCCAGGAACCGGCGCGATCGCGCGAAGCAAAAGGAGTGCGGGCGCCGGTGCGCCGGTTTGCCGCGCCGCCTCACAGGCCCTCGAATCCGCATCCGGTTCCCCACGACGAGGACCATGCCGGGTTCCGCGGAATCCACGATGCCTCCGCCCACACATCCCTGGCGCGTCCCGCGGGTCGCGGCGTGGGTTTGCGTTCGGATCCGACCCGATTTGGCTCGGGACCTGCGGACGGTGCGGGGCGCGCAGCGGTGCAGCGGGGCCTGGGGGGACTCACCTTCAGCCGCACATGAATCGCTGGGCGGGTCGCCGCGTGCACGCGAGGGGTGGCTGCCATGACGGGGCGGAGGTTATCGCTCCTTCTTTCGGCAGGGGCACTTGGCCTGTTGCTGCTTGCCGGTGGTGGCTGGTGGCTTTTCGTGCTGGTTTGTCCGACGCGAGAGTGGCCGATCCTGCGTTGGTCCCTTGAAAGGCGGACGGCGGCGGCCTGGAATCGGCCGCAGACACCGGCGCTGGTCGCCGAAAACGCACTGGAGATGGGGGGGCGTCTTGGGGCGGTGCTTGGCCGCCGCCTCTATCAACGTGCCCTCGTTTCCGGTGAAGGCGTCCCATGGTTGACGCGGCCGACGCCGTACGGACAGGCGCACTTGAAACAGACGTGGATTGAGACGACCTCGCTGTCCTGGTCCGCCAAACGATTCACGAAGCATGCGGTGCTGGTGAAGGTGTCGCTGACGGCCATCCTGCTCTACAGCGTGCCGTACGGGACTTCATGCCGCCGGATGGGGCCGGTGACCTCGGTGGTGAATCGGGACTACGTTACGGTACCCACCAAACGGGGCTGGCGGGTCGCCGCAGTGTATCCCGCACATCCGGGCCATCCGACTCCGATGGCCGTGGCTTCAAGAGACCAGTCTGCGGCCGCCCTGCTTGCAGGTTGTTAGGTTGGAGCGGCGCGGCACCGTTACCCGGTGGTGCGCGGGCGATGGGACGCGATGCCGGCGCGGCGTTGCATACCCAACCTGCATCGCGGCCGGATGTGGGGCAGTGGAGCACCACGGTCGGCAACCGGTCCCGGCTCATGCATCCGCTGCGTCTCCTGGATCCGGTCGGCGCCGGACGGCGCGACCCATCCCCCGGCCGGGCGTTCCCCCACACCGCCTCGCCGTGCGCGGGGTGGATGCGGGGGCCGCCCAGCCGGCGTGCCGGCCGCCCTCCGGTGGCGGGATGTCTCCCTGGCTGAACCGCACGGCCGGCAGGAATGGCGCCGCGGTCGGCGGAAAGGGAACCCCGCCTGCGGGCGGGGCGCGCCCTCGCCCACCGGCCAGGCGATCATCCCGGACCACAAGGAGGCCGACCGGGCTCATGTTGTTCAACCCGAACACGCCCTTGCTGTTCGACCTCAAGGTGCCCTTTGCCAAGGCGCGGCCGTCGCCGTACCACAACTACGAGCTTGCCGGCGGCCTTGTGAACGCCTTTGCACTCGGCCCCATTGGGGCAGAGGACGATCTGTGGCTTGCGGCCCTTGAGCCGCCGTCCGTCGGCGAGGGCGCCGGTCAGCCGCTGGTCTGCGGCAACCTGCTCGATCCGTTCGGCCGCCGGCTGCTGACCCTGGATTTCAACCGTCCCACCTTCAATCCGAAGGGGTGCGCGGTGACGGCTGGTCCCGACGGCCTGGACGTGCGAGACCCGGGCGGGCGGGCCCTGCTGACGATCCGGACCGGTCGGGCCCGGCCGGAGGAGCCGGCGGTCTCCTATGTGCAGGGGCTGCTCAAGGACCGCACCGGTGCCGTGCGTCTGGAGACGCGCGCGGCGTCCGGGCGCCCCTCGCTGCTCCTGCACGGCCCCCTGGCCTACGGGGTCGGGACGGACGGCCGCGTCGCGGTGGACGAGGGGCTCGGCGCCGAGGCCGCCCGGCGCCTTGGCGAACTGGCCCGCCGCGCGGCCGGTGCGGTCGAGGTCTGAAATCCGGCGGTGAGCGACCAAACGATGCACGAAGGGGGGGCCCGCGGCGATCGGACCGCGTCCGCGGGCCGGTCGTGCCGGGATGGCGCAGATGGCCACGGGGCATCCGGACGCGGTGACGATGGTGCTGTTTGGCGCCACCGGGGATTTGGCCCGGCGCAAGCTGTTTCCGGCGTTGTTCGGGCTGGCGCGCCACCACCTGCGCCCCAACGGGCTGCGGGTGCTGGGGGTGGCCCACGAGGCCCATACCCCGTCGGACTTTCGTGGCGTGGTGGCCGAGGCGCTGGCCGGCTCGGGGGACGAGGCGGCGCGCTCGGCGTTCTTAGATGGCGTCGACTATCTGCAGGCGGATTTCGATGCGGCAGCCGGTTATGAGGCGGTGGCCGCGCGCTTGGGCGCGGCGGACCAGCCCGGCAACCGGCTCTACTATCTGGCGACGGCGCCGTCGTTCTACGGGCCGATCACCGATCGCCTGCGGCGCGCCAGCCTCTGCCGGCCGATCGACGCCGACCACTGGACGCGGATCATTGTGGAAAAGCCCTTCGGCTCCGATCTGGCGTCGGCCGTGGCCCTCAACCGCCGCCTGCACCTGGCCTTCCAGGAGACGCAGATCTATCGGATCGACCATTACCTGGGCAAGGAGACCGTCCAGAACATCCTGGTCTTCCGCTTTGCCAACGGACTGTTTGAGCCCGTCTGGAACCGGCAGTTTGTCGACAATGTGCAGGTGACCGTGTCCGAGTCGCTGGGGGTGGAGGAGCGGGGCGGATACTACGAGAAGGCCGGGGCGTTGCGGGATATGGTGCAAAACCATCTGCTGCAGCTGCTGTCCCTGGTGGCCATGGAGCCGCCGATCACCTTCCGCGCCGACGCGGTGCGCGACCGCAAGGTCGATGTTCTGCGCTCGATCCATCCGATGGGTCCCGCGGCGGTGGCGTCCAGCGTGGTCCGCGGCCAGTATGCGGCGGGAACGGCCGAGGGCGCGGCGGCGCTGGCGTACCGGGCGGAACGCGCGGTGGCCGCCGACTCGCGGACGGAGACGTATGTGGCGATGCGCCTGCACGTGGACAACTGGCGTTGGGGCGGCGTCCCGTTCTACCTGCGCACCGGCAAGCGGCTGCCGCGGCGGGCGGCGGAGATCGCGGTGACCTTTCAGCGGCCGCCCCAACTGCTGTTTGCCGAGACGGACGCCGCTGAACTTGAGGCCAACGTCCTGGTGCTGCGCATCCAGCCGCAGGAAGGTATCTTCCTGCGTTTCGGCGCCAAGCGGCCGGGACAGGACATCGAGGTGGTTCCGGTGGAGATGGACTTTTCGTACGGCGGTCACTTTGGCGCGACCGAGTTGGATGCCTATGGACGCCTGATCCTGGACGCGCTGCGCGGGGATGCGACGCTCTTTACCCGCGCCGACGAGACCGAGGCGGCCTGGCGGCTGGTGGATCCGATCCGCGCCGGTTGGGCCGCCGGCACGGCGGGCGCCGACGTGCAGGCCTATGCCGCCGGTACGTGGGGTCCGCAGGCGGCAGACGATCTCCTGGCGCGGGACGGCCGGTCCTGGCGCGCGCCCTGAAGCGCAGACGGGTCGGTATGGCCGTGCGTGGTGCGGCATACATCGGCCGTGCGGCGTTCCGGCTGCGGACGGGCGCCGTTGATGGTCGGCTCGGGCCGGCGTCCGGCCGGGGCCGGGGGGAGGTCGCGCGATGGCCGCGATCCAGGACGTGGCGAAGTCCCTTTTGTCGTCCGAAGGACCCTTGGTCCAGGGCTACAAGGACCTCCGCGGCGCGGCGGTCACCCGCGCGGAGCAGGCCTTGTCGGCGGCGGTGCAGGACGCGCAGGCGGCCCAGGTCAGCTACCTGCAGTTGCTGTGTGAGGACCTGCCGCCGCAGTTCGTGGGCGTTGGCAGCATCAGTTCGGATGCGGTCAAACTGCGCGAGGGGCCGGGCGGCGGCCATCCCCAGCGGGGGGAACTGCGGGCCGGTACGCCGGTCTTAGTCATGGAGTGGAACGGGTACTGGGCGCAGGTCCAGGTGCCCGGGGGCGTGCGGGGCTACGTCTTTCGCGATTACGTGCGCACCGAGGCGGGCGGGCGCGACACGGGTTGGCAGCGGTAGCTGGGGCCGCGGCGGCGTTGGGACGGGGTTTTTCTGCCCGGAGGCGGCGCCGGTCCATGCGCCCACCGCGGGCCGGCGGCAGGCCGCAGCCGGCGGGCGTCCCTTCCTGGTGGCCGCGGGTTCGGCGGCGTGCCGTTCCCCGGCGCAGGCGCGCGGTTGGCCACCGACCCCCGCCGCCCGCGGCGTGCCAAGGGGTGCCGCGGCGTTGCGCGCCGGCCGGGCCGCGGAGCACCCCCGGCCCAAACACGGCGTCGGTTTGGGCGCCGTCGCGCTGCGGTCGGTTTTCGCCCAGGGACGACTGCGGTGGGGCTGCGCGTGGGAACGGATGGTCGCCTGGCCGTGACGGCCCCCGCGCAGACGGCGGCCGTCGCTGTCCGCCGGCCGTTCGGCCGTCGTGGCTGCCCATTTCGGACGCGCGTCCGACGGCGAAGGACCAAAGGCGGCACGCCGCATGGCCCGCGCGCTTGCGGTGCGCCCGTCGCTGTGCAACATTGGCAGGGTGAGCAACCATGTGCTGGCCCTGGATGTCGGAACCTCGTCGGTGCGCGCCTCGCGGTATGGGGCGGATGGCACGCTCATCCCCGGCAGTGCGATCCGCATCGCCCATCAGGTCTCCTACCTTTCGGACGGCGGCGTGGAGACCGACGCGGATGCGCTCTACGAACGGCTCGCCGGCGCCGTCGACCACTGCTTGGCCGCCAGTCCCGGCGCGGTCGCCGCGGTGGGTATCTCCTGTTTCTGGCATAGCCTGATGGGCCTGGATGCGTCCCTGCATCCCTGCACCCCGGTCCTGGTGTGGGCGGACACCCGCAGTGCCGCGCAGGCCGAATCGCTGGCCCGAGAACTGGACGCGGAGGCGGTGCGGGCGCGCACCGGCTGTCGGTTCCACCCCAGTTACCCTCCAGCCAAACTGCGCTGGGTCCGGCGCAACCGGCCGGATTGGTGGCAGGCGGCGACACACTGGGTGTCGTTTGGTGAATACCTCGTCTTTCGCCTCGGCGGGGAACTGGTCGCCAGTGTTTCGCTGGCCTCCGGTTCCGGCCTGTACGATCAGCGTCGCGGCGTCTGGGACGCTGAGGTCTGTGCCTCGGCGGGCGTTGCGCCGGCCAGCCTTCCGGCGGTGGCCGACCTGTCGGAATCCCGTCTGAAGGTGCGGTCGGGCGGGCGCTGGCCGGCTCTGGACGGAGCGTCCCTGCTCCTGCCCGCGGGTGACGGCGCCTGCAACAACGTCGGCAGTGGTTGCATGGGGCAGGGCC
>DAHWHT010000173.1 GCA_027335515.1 Clostridia bacterium | reverse complement strand
CACGGTCGGGCGGGACGTCGCGGTGCAGGAGCGGCTGCGCGCCTTCCTGCGCCAGTTGCACCGGGAACGCGGCATGACCATCCTGCTGACGACCCACGACCTCGTGGACATCGAGGACGTCTGCGAGCGCCTGGTGATCATCGACCATGCCCGCATCCTGTACGACGGCTCGCTGCGGCAGGTGCGCGACCGGTTCGCGCGCGACCGGGTCATGCGCTTTGCCGTGCGCCGGCCCGGCGCCGCCGATCCGTCCGCCTTCCTGGCCGGATGCGGTCCCGTGCGGGCCTCCTGGGAGGGCAACACCCTGGTGGTCGCCTTGTAACTGTTCGGTGAGGTGCGTGGGGGGCGCCGGGGAGGGGCGGAGCGGTAAAGACGTGTGTGGCCGGTAGGGGCATGGTGGGGACTGGACACGCCTTGGGTGCGCCGCTACCATGGAGGGCATGGCGACGGCGCTTGTGCGGTGCAGCGATGAGGATCCGTCTCGGGCAACGAGCAGGGCAAAGCCGTGCGCTCCCCAGGTGGATGCGGCGCGGTTTGTCCGGTTGTGCACCGTCTTCCGGCGCGTGTGGACGCGGCGCCAGCGGGACCGCGCGGCGTGGGCGAAGGAACGGGCTGCGTTGCTGACCCGGGCGGCCAGCGCCGAGGCAGAGGTACAGAAGCTGAAGGGAGAGGTCCGGGAGCACGCGCGCTCACGGTTCGGCCGGCGGAGCGAGCAGCAACGGTCCGGGAGCACGGACCACCCCCAGGGTCAAAAGCGCGGGCAACAGCCCGGCCGGCCGGGTCACGGGCGGCGGTCGGAGCGGTATGCTGGCCTGCCGAAGGTCCATGTGACGCACGACGTGTCCGCGGAGGAGAAGTTCTGTGAGCACTGCGGCCGACCGCGCGTCGAAGTGGCGGAGGTCGTCAGCGGGGAACTGGAGATCCGGCTCGAGGTCCATCACGTCGTCCATCACCGCAAGGTCTATGCCGCCACGTGCGACTGCGCGGCGAAGCCGTTTGTGCGTGGTGCGGCGCCCCTGAAGCTGATCCCGCGCGCCAGCCTGTCGGTGCCGACGATCGCCTTTGCGGCGGCGAGTCGGTACATGTGGGGGTTGCCCCTGCACCGGCTGACCACCATCTGCAGCCAGTACGGCGCGGACGTGCCGGATGGGACGCTGGTGGGGGTCTTCCACGCGATCCACCAGCGGGCGCTGCTACAGCCCATATATGACGCCATCTGCGCGCGCAACCGCCGGAGCAAGTATCTGCACGCCGACGAGACGACGTGGCGGCAGCTGTGGCTGGCCCGGGGCAAGCGTGGGTACATCTGGTGCTTCGTGGGGTCCGACACGGTGGTCTTCCTGTTCGACCCGGGCCGGGACCACAGTGTGGTGCTGAGCTACCTGGGGCTGGACGATACCGAGTGGGGCGGCCAGGTCGTGGAACTGATCTGCGACTTCATGGCCGCCTACGACAAGGCGGCCCGGCTGGCCAACGCCAAGGAGCGGCGGCTGGAACTGAACAGGTGCTGGGTTCATTACCGGCGCCTTCTGGTGAAGATCGGCGACCACTACCCGGGCGAGCGGCGGGTCCAGGCGGTGATCGTGCAGTGGCTGGAGATGATCGGCGACCTGTTCCGCCTGCACCACGAGCGTGATCTGGCGCCCGACGGTTCTCAGGAACAGTGGGAGGCCCAGGCCGCCTTCGCCGGCTGCCTAGACGAGATGCAAGAGGTCCGCGCCGAGCAGTTGGCCCGGCCCCAACTGGCCCCGGAACTGCGCCACTTCCTCGAGTTCGGCCAAGAGCACTGGGACGAACTCACCCGCTGTGCCGCCGACCCCCACCAACCCATCCACAACAACCGCGACGAGCGCGAGATCCGCCACCCGGTGATCATCCGCAAGAACGCCTACGGCTCAGGCGCCGAGTGGGCCGCGCACCAGACCTGCCAGTTCCTGACCATCGGCCGGACGCTGCTGCGCCAAGGGCAGAACCCGCTGGAGTGGAACCTGGCCTACTTCGATGCCTGTGCCCGAGCCGGAGGCCAGGTCCCGGAGGATTGGGAACGCTTCCTGCCCTGGGTGTGGCAGCCGCAGCCCCCCGAAGGCGGCGGCCCCGGCAGCCGTGCCCCGGTCGCCCCGGCCCTTGCTGCGCACAACGACGTCGTGCCGCCGGAGCCGGAGCGCCCGGCCGGAGGCGTGTCGGCCGTGGCCGCCGCACTGGAGGATGCGTTCGCCCCCGAACCGGATGCTGCTCCCCGCCCGCTTCCCGCCAAAGAGTGCGCCACCCATCGGGACGGCGCCATCCCGGACAGCGAGGCGGAGCACACCCCCGCGTTGCTGGCCACTGCACAGGGGACGCCGGTCGGCGAGGCACACGCCCAGCACGGTCAGACCGACCCGCCCGCGTCTGCCGCCGTACCGGCAGGCCCGTCGCCGATTCCCCCCACCACCGCCGTCACCGCGCCTGCGCCGGCACGGCCCACCGCCGCGGAGCAGCGCCCTGCGGTCCGGCCCTCCACAGAGCGCTCACCGCTGCCAGCCAGTGGCCTGAGCGCAGGGCTTCCGGCCGGGCCGCCGCTCCTGGTACGTCCGGCGGCTGTGGTCGGCACCTGCGCGCCCGTTGCGACGACCGTAGACCTCGTCTCCCGTCCCGCCGCCTGCACTACGGCCGGGTGCGGCGCGCAACCCGACGACCGCCAAGCCGGCAACGGGCCTGAGCTGCCGGGACTGGAGCCCAGCGCCGCGGCCACCGCCCTCGCCTCCGCCGCACGGCAGTCGCCACCGCCAGCGTCTCGGAGCGGATGCGGCCGCCGCTTGGCGCGTACGGCAGTGCTGCGCCCGTTCCGGACCTCGCGCGCGTCCGACCACGTCTCCGACCAACCACCGTAGGCACCGCGCCCCCCACCAGCGGCACTCGGGCACGGCACACCGGTGGTGCGTTACACTGCCGGGAGGCCCGCGCCCGTCCGCTGCCGGCGCGCCGGCTCCGCTC
Source organism: Clostridia bacterium (assembly GCA_027335515.1). The sequence goes on along the minus strand of DAHWHT010000173.1, from coordinate 1,211 downwards.
ACGGCTGTCCAGGTCAAGGAGGCGTTGGCCCTGAGCGCCGTCTACTGCGGCCGCCACTTCACCGACCCTGAATTGGAGCGCATTCGCGACCTCGCCCGCAGCCTGCCTTCGCGCGAGGCCATCGCCCGCGCCGTCTGCAGCGAGTTCGCTTGGTACAAACCGGACGGTGGCCTTAAGGTCATGTCCTGCAAGGTCGCCCTTTTGCGCATGCACCGCGCCGGCCTCGTCACCCTACCCCCGCCCCAGAGTGCCCACCGCCCTGCCTCACGTACGCCCAGCCGCGCGGCGCGCGATCTCCCCGTCGGCCCTCCGTTGCAGGGCACCCGCGGCGACATCTCCCGGCTCACCCTGGACCCCGTGCAGGGCCGCGCCGACTCGCGGTACTGGAACGACCTCGTCGCCCGCTTCCACTACCTCGGCTACTTCCCGCTCCCTGGCGCCCAACTCCGCTACTTCGTGCACGGCGACGGCGTCCTGCTCGGGGTCCTGGGCTTCGGCTCCGCCGCCTGGAAGATTGCGCCCAGAGACCACTTCATTGGCTGGACCGCGGAGCAGCGCCGTGCCCGGTTGCACCTCATCGTCAACAACGCCAGGTTCCTGTTGCTACCTTGGGTTTCCATCCACTGCCTCGCTTCGAGCGTCCTGGGCTTGGCCGCCCGGCAACTGCCCGGAGACTGGTATCATCGTTTCGCCTACCGCCCGGTCCTCTTGGAAACCTTTGTCGAACGTGACCGCTTCGCCGGCACGTCCTACCACGCCGCCAACTGGATCCACGTCGGCCAGACCCAGGGACGCGGGAAGCTCGACCGCCACAAACTCTATGGCAAGCCGGTCAAAAACATCTATCTCTACCCGCTCAATCGCCGCTTCCGGGAGATCCTCACGACGCCTCTCCCCGTCCCTTCCCTTACGCAGCACACCGAATAGGTACGACGCGCCCTGGTAACGTGCCATTTCTGCCCACAAACTGTGAAGTTTCGCACCTTCTGCGTTTCTGGAGGGCGAGGGGCAGGGGACTTTGGAGCGTCCGGCGGGGTGCCGGGTGCCGGATTGTGCTTGATCTGAATGGTCTGGCGGCCGCTGGGGGCGGGTAGACGGTCCGTTCAGCCGGCGCGAGCCAGGGCGGAGATCAGAGCGTCGGCCATTTTGGCGAACTCGGGCGCGGCGGCAATGGCGGGCGAAAGGCGTTCACACCATCGGGCGGCCCGGAC
>DAHWHT010000166.1 GCA_027335515.1 Clostridia bacterium | reverse complement strand
CGCACGCAGACCCAGGGCAGTACCATGAACCGGCTGTTTTGCATGACCAGGTGCAAGTGGCTTCGGCGCTCCGCGTCGGTCCAGCCGACGTAGCGTTCGCGTGCGGCCAAGCGCCAAGCGGCCGAGCCGAAGCCCAGGGCCCCCAAGACGCGGTCGCCGTCGTAGGCCAGATAGCGGCAAAGAGCACCGGATCTGACCGTGCTGCCGAGGTAATGGTGCCCATCCAAAAGCTCGGTCCAAAGGCGGGCTTGGCTGCGATCCGCCACACATTCCAGGCGCAGGGCGGCCAGGTCGGCCCTGGTCCCGGTGATCGGCGGCGGGGGTGCGCTGGCGGTGGTCGGGGCGGGGCGCTTGCGCCGGACTGCTTCGCGCGTGGGCAGCGGCAGCCAGATGACGCCGTGCGCCTCCATGCGTTGCAGCGCCACGGAGCAGGTGACCAGTTTTGGGGTGCCGTCTGGCTGCACCCAGTTCAAGGCGGTGCACACGGCGCGGACGATGTCCTTGCGCGTGGTGTGCCACGGGTCGTCGGTGATCCGGCGGATCACGTCGATCTCGGCTTGGGTGAAGACCCGGCCGCAGTAGCGAAAGGGGCTTTCCTCGACAGGCGTAGCGCTCATGCGTGCATGATCTCATTCCGGATGGCGGGTGGTCCAGGACGGTCAATCCCCTGGAATCGCCGCGGCGTCCCCCTAATCCGGCCCTTAGTCCGCCTATCTCACTGGGACGCAGTTTCTCTGCCGCACACGATCCATCACCGCGGTCATCTCAACCCTGCCATCGGGCTCTAGCATGGATGGATGCTCATCCCTTGCTGACCGCTGAGACCCCTGCTTCCTGGAACATCCCTCCATAAGCGCCGCACCCAAACGAGGCGAGACGTTCCGCGATGCAGCGGTCATTCTGGGCGTAGTCCTGATGCCACACAGTGCGGCATGTCGGCTGAATATCCACCGAACGCGCATGGCGGAAGCGCGGGGCGCGAAGCTTCCGGTCACGACAGACAGGCGCACTTTAAGTTGATCTCATGGATGCTGGACTCGAACAAGACGCCAGCCTCGCGCCGCGCCTCGTCGATCTTGGTATCCAGGGTCTCCAGGGCCTTGCGGGTAACGGCATCGCGGGCGACGGCCCGTTGCCCGATGGAATCCATCCTTGCGGTCATGGCTTCCAGGTACGCGGGGAGTTCGGGGTCCAAGGCGGTACCTCCCGAGGGGCCGTGCTTCGGCGGGCGGGCGGGCGCTACAGCACGTCCTGCCGCCGGAAAGGCATGCCCCCGAGCATCGATGATCACCCTGGATATCGCACGTTCGTAGCTGGCCGACTACCGAACATGCGATATCCAGGGTAAACGCAAGCGGCGTCTTCCCGCCGATCCACTTCACTTCAATTCTGGGGTAGTAGACGCCCTGTCTCATTGGGGAGGGGCGTGACAACACGTAGCAAGACGTTGGGCACCAGATCGGCATCCAGTGTCTTGCCCCTCCCTTTTGTGATAGAATACGGTTTCTGCGTACAACTAGGAGGGATGGTGGAATGCTGTCTCTAAGTATACTCGTTAGTATATTCACGATTATAGGTCTTGGCATTGTCGGGGTATCTAAGGGGCGCACTTGGTCTGCTCTTCTCGTGACTGGCGCGGCAACGTGGTTGCTTGCTGCTCAAACAACGATCGGCCGGTGGGTCGTAATCGTACCATACCTACAACTTGCGCTAGGGTTCGGCTTCCTACTCAAGCCTCGCAAGGCATGGTGGCTGTTTGGTCTCTTGGTCGCCGCTGCGTTGCTCGCTTACGCGATCCAACTCCGCCCCCTTCTGCGGGGCTGAGCCAGACCGCATCCGGGGTTCACCATCAAGACACAATGAACCAGCCCCGCGGCAAATGCGGACAGCGTCAGGCCACGCTCATCAATGGCCGACGGTGAGTCGGTGCCGGAGGACACGGCCGTGGAGATGAAAGCGTAAGGCCGCGACCTTCGAGAAGGAACTGACCAAGCAGTTCGATGAGCTGCAGCAGCTCGACAGCGCCCTGTACCAAGAAGCCGAGGCCGGCATGGTCGGCGAACGCCACTGAGCAACCCAGTATTCACCGGATGCGGTGGGCATCTGCGACCGATCAAGCAGTGCCATACCAAATCATCCAGTTTATGGAACCTTCTCAGAGGAGAACTGCATCAGGCCGGGGCGGTCTCCGGGATGCCATCACCCCTCGCGTAGCGACCGACTCCCGGCGAACCCGGCCCCCTCTATAGCGCGCCATGCGCAAGCCGCACTCCGCGCCAAAGGGCCCAGGCCAACGCCACCGCAAACCCTGGGAGAAACAACCCCTGCTCCACTCCGCCACCGGTCTTCACCCACCCACCCAGTCGCACGCGCCCTCCAACTGGCCAAAGGAGGTCGATCCCCGCTGGGGTCAGCAGGTCGCAGAACAGGTGGCTGCCGTACCCCGCCGTGCCGACGGCCAGCCAGGACCACGCGACATGCGGCAGCAGCAGGTGCGCGGCCAGCATCAATCCGACGAGCATCAGGATGCTGTGGGTGACGGTGCGGTGTTTCAGGCTGCGCCCCAGCACCGGGCCGACGACGGGAAGTCGGCGATTGACGGTTGACCCCGGCTCATCCACGTCCGGCAGCAGAGCCGCCATCGCACCCAGCACGGCGGCCACCGGAAGCAAGCCAACGGGCAGGCGCATCACCTCAGCGGACAGTGCCCCTGCGGCGGCTCCCGCGATGGCGTGCGTGTGGCCGGTCATGGCGTATCCCTCTATGGAGGGCGGTGACTCGCGGCCGAGGGCGGCGCAACGACGACCACCGAACTATCCCGCGCGGCGAGAGCCCCCGGCTTTAGCTGTGGGGTGGTTGACCATTCTCGGACCCGAAAACGCGGCGGGGCTCCTGGCCTATTCCGCCGAGAGCCCCGTCGCCATCATCGTGTTGTCCGGTTGGTTCTACGCCACGCTCTCCCGCAGGGCCTTGGCCGGCCGGAACCGAACGGCCTTGCCCGCCGGAACTTCGACCATCTCCCCGGTGCGCAGGTTGCGGCCCGTCCTGGCCGCGCGGGGTACCACCTTGAAGATCCCCAGGCCGTCGCTGAGCACGTACGCGCTCGTGCTCAGCGTCTTGTAAACGGCCACGATAAACTCGACACAAATGGCCACTAGAAACCAGCACGAACTGGAAATGGAAAGGTCACGGTCCCGTCGGTCGGGAAGCCCTGGCGCGGTGCGCGAGCAGGGGACTGACGGGAGTG
>DAHWHT010000155.1 GCA_027335515.1 Clostridia bacterium | reverse complement strand
GGAGACGGTTGGGCGGGTGGTGGCATCGCAGGCGGCGCGGCGGGAGGCGTTTGCCGCGCTACACGCCGTTTCGGGTCTGGATGACGCGAGCGCAGCGAAGCTGGGGCCCGAGGCGCCTGGATGGAGGCAAGCCGAGGGCCCAGAGACCGAAGGCATGTTGGCGGCGGGCCAACCTTATCCGGTGGTCGTGCAAGCGCGCGAGGCGTGGGCAGAGAACCATGTGGGCGAAGCCCCTGCCACGGGACTGCTGCTGGGTGTGGCGGAGCAGATTGCGGCGGACCACCGGCGACGCACAACCATGCGCTGGGGAGACGGCACCTGGGCCGAGTGGGCCGCCCTCTGCGGGCAACCCGTGCCAACCCCGTGGGCCGAAACGTACACCGACCTGCAGGGTGCGCCCACGATGGGCCGGCTGCTGTTGACATACGCGGCCGACGACGGCGGGCGGGCGGGGCAGGCAGCGCGCTACGCGCCGACTGCGGACGGGCAGGCCGTAGCGTGCGCTCTGCTGCTACCCACACGGCCGGACCCGGGGCGCGCGGACTGGTCTTGGTGCTCCTTCCACCTCGCCCTGCCGGAGGTTGTGCGGGCGGAACTGGCGCGCGGCGGCCGGCTGCAAGCGCCAGACCTGCGGCAGACGCGGGCGGGGCAGTGGGTGTTGGACGTGAAGGTCGAGGCGGCACCCAGGGGCGAGCGGCGGGGCGTGGCGGGCCGCGTCCTGGCGTTCGACTGGGGCTTGCGCAAGCTGCTGTCGGCGGTCGTGCTGCAGGGCGGGGAGCCGGCGGCCACCATGGAGACGCCCGCATGGGAGCAACTCAGCCGACCGTTCTTCCTGCGGGCCGGCGGGATCTACGACAAGCTGCGGGAGTTGCGCATCCACGCCTCGTTCCTGCGCGGCAAGACGGATCGGCTGCGCAACGCACGGCACCGGGAAGTGGACCGCAAGAAGCGGGGCCAGCCCTCCGTGGAAGAACAGCGCGCCCAGGCCGAGTGGGACGCGGTGTGGCGGCGATACGAACAACTCCAGGACCAACTGGCGCACGAGGCAAGCAACTTCCTGCTGGAGACGGCGATGGCGGCTGGCTGCTCCGTAATCGCCGGGGAGTGGTTGGGGAGCCTGAAGAGCGGCACGAAGAGCAAGGATCTCAATTGGCGGATCAATAGCCAGATCCGGTCCAAGATCCTGGCGAAGTTGCGCTACAAGGCGCGGCGGGTGGGGATCCGGGTGGCGGAGGTGTGGCCGCGGGGCACAAGCCATCGCTGCCCGCGCTGCGGAGCCGACGGGCAGCACATCGAAGATCATCCGCCGTGCCCGCCGGAGAAGGCGCCGCGTCACAAACCGGGGTCGCACGGCTGGCGCCCTGGCCATGCCGGGACAAAGCACCGGCCCCGGCACTGCTCGTGGTTCCAGTGCGGCAAGTGCGGAGCCAACGGCGATCGGGACTACATGGCGGCGCTCAACATCGGGGCGGAGTACCTTGCGGAGCAAGCGGCTCGGCGCCAGGCCGAGCACGCCAAGAAGCGTGGGCGCAAGCTGGCGAAGGCCGCATCCGCCCATCGGCAGGGCGTGTCCTATACGGGCGCGTCAGTGGCGAGGCTGTTCACGTCACGGAATGCGTGGTTCCCGATCCTGTCGGGGAGGCATGGGCAGCGGCGGGAGAAGCAAGGGTACCGGCAGTGGAGTCGCCCTGGTGGTGGACTGTGCGGTTGGCGTGGCAGGGATGTCCGCGTCTTGCCGACCGTCTGCCCCGGACGGCTCCCTGTGGTTGCCTGAGTGCTGCTAGCCTAACGTATGCTCATGTCTCTAGGAACGGTCGGCGCCCATCAGGATGGGAGCGACGACGAACGACGCGAACCTATGCTCGTCCTTGACCACTGCGCCCGAGTACGGCCCGCCTGAGCCGTGCGTCACGGAGCGACACCGCATCATGGCTTCCTCCACGGCGGAACCGATGGGCTGATGAAGGAGCGTCGAATCTCCCGCCGCAGCGACAATGGCGTCCGCGTCCGTGATCAGGGCGACAAGGCCGGTGGCCTCGTGGAGGCTGTCAGCGCAGTTCGAGGCGATACCGCCCAAGGCAGCCACGGGCGAGTGCTTCGCGAGGACCACGGCGCCGTCGCCGTTCACCGAGATGGCCACAGGCGATCCGGGGCGGATGTGCAGGCTCTGGCGGACCTGATGCGGGATGACGAGGCGGCCGAGGCCATCGATGCGGCGAACGGTGCCGGTCGGCGTCACGCGGAGCCCTCCGTGGGTGCGAGATGGGCAGTGGGACACGAGCCGCCGTCGCGCGGCGCCACGTAAGATTGTAGCATATTTTGGGAGTGCGGGCTAGTTGCAGTCCTCACCCCGAAGGATTCTCGTTGCAACATTTCCGTGAAGTTTCGCACTTTGTTCCTGTAGGGGCAGGGCATGGGGCAGCGGACGCCGGAGCGGCCGGGCAGGTGCCGGGCCGCGGATTGTGCTTGATCTGATTGGTCGGGAGCGCGTCGGAGGGGCGAGCGGCCGCTGGTCAGCCGGCGCGGGCGAGGGCAGCGATCGCAGCGTCGGCCATTTTGACGAACTCGGGCGCGGCAGCGATGGCGGGCGAAAAGCGCAAATGTGATCGATGCGGTGCTCAACCTGCCGGAGGTGGCGGGTAACCACGCGCGCTTCCTGTTTGATTTTTCGCCCGAGGAGACAGGACCGTGCCGACCTGTCTAGCGACGTTCTTGTTAAGCAAGGAAGCATGCCGCACCCCGCGTTCTTGCTCCATAACGGCCGCAGTGTAACGCAAGCACGCCACAATGTCTTCTCCGCTGACAAAGGGATAGCCATCTCGGAGACCCTCCGCCCCAATGGACGCCAAGGCGCTGAGGACAAAGGCAACAGAGATCCTTGTACCCCGGATGAGCGGCTTGCCACCCAACCTGTCTGGATCGCTGTCGATACGTGCGTACATCTCGTCATCCGTCACCGACACCGCCCCCCCCCACCTAACCAGTATACGGTGCGGAGGAAGCAGGTGGCCATCACCCCGCCGTCTGGCTGCACCACGGCGACGCCGACCCGGGCCAAGCCGTCTTGCCGCACGTGCCGGCGACCGACTGCACCGTGACGGTGGCGGACGGCCCGAGGCCCGCCGCCGCGAGGAACCCCGCCGGGAACGTCACCTGAGCCACGACGGACAGCGTGGGTGGGGCGCCGGGCGGCGGGGAGTTGTCCACTCGCACGGTGAACGCCGTCGTCCTGGCGTCCAGCAGCAGGCCGCCGTCGGCCTCCCGCGTCCACATCACCTTGGCCGCCGAGGTTGCCGCTCCGGGGTTGATCATCACGCTGTACCCGTACACGTTGCCCAGGGCATCGACCTGCTCTGTGACCGTGGCCTGCTGGGCACCCGCCAGCGCCGCCGCGTCCGCCGCCGCTTGGGCGCCCGTGCGGATCACCAGCAGCTCACCCAACCCCACGAACGCGAACATCGGCACGAGGATGAAGACCAGCAGAAGGACAGAGAAGGGCAGGACCTGGCCGGCGGTCGCGCGGCGGCGCTTCTCCCTCACGACCAGGCCCCCTCTACGGAGCGGCGGCGGGTGCCGCCGCCAGGCCTTCGTCGATGTCGAGGTACGCTGCCGCGGGTCGCATGAGGATCGCGGCGAGGAACGTTCCATCCCCGACGCCCCCGATGACGTTGGCCGCGCAGAACAGCACCGCCCATGGAAGCTGGCCGACCGCGGCCCCAATGGGCAGCAGCACCGCCGGCACCACGACCTGCGGGGCCAGCAGCGAGGCCACCATGGCGCGGTGCGGCACCGGCCCGCGGGGGCGGCAGTAGGCGCCCAGCGGGACCACCCGCCACCGCACCAGCACGCCAAACGAGACCGGCGTGCCGGTCGCACGGAAGACGGCCGCATGAGCGCCCTCGTGTAGCATCACGCTGACCATGAGGCCGGCCATGGCCACCACGAGCCACGCCGTGGGGGAAACGGCGCGCACCGTTCCGGCCAGCATCCACAGGGTGCCGCGCGGGAACATCGCCACCAACGCCGCCACGATGGCCAACGATGCCCCCAGCATGGCTACGTGGAACCGGTTATCTGTGCGCAGGATCATTGTGGGCGGGGAGGGGGATGCGGGTGGCTGGGGTGGCAGCGGCAACAGGGCCAGCGGGGACGGCGTCGCGCGTTCCGGTGGCCTGGGGGCCACGGGAGCGGCAAGCCCAGGAGCGGCGGGCTTGGGTGGGACGCTGGGGGTGGATGAGGCACCGTTCTTTGAGGCCCCCGAGGCCTGTGGGGCCAAGGAGCTTTCTTCGGCGACGATGGCCGGTTGCATCTTTGCCGTTCCTTTCAAATCCACTTGACCTGGCACGTCGTCTTCCACATTGGTAACTACTCAGCCCTACGGGCGGCCAACGGCCGTTTAAGGTCCCGGGGAAGCGGCCAAGGGCATAGTGTCGTATCTATAGCCGTAGCCATCTGCTCGTTGCAGGAGACGAACAGCTTTCCAGGAGACTCCGTCAAATGGTCCTACCCGGAAGGCCCCGCACGCTCGAACGATGACACGAGCCCGGCACAATACCTGCGCCTGCAAGAACGCCCATCCTTGCTTCAGCCCCGCCGGTAAGTCCGCCCGTTTTGGTCGGACCTGCACCGCGGCCTCTACCAGATCACTGCTGCGAAAGCCATGGGCATCCTTGGTGCGCATCAGGTAACCGACAGGAAAACCGCTGGCATTGACCTTGGTCCGTTGATAGCGCCCTCGTCCAAGTGCCGTAATGACGAGGATCCGATGGTCCGCTAACCGCAGCATGGATGGTGTGCTTGTTCCGACGCAGGCAGCATCCGTTGCGTGCGTTTTCGGCAGACCCAGGCGAGTGCGGTTCCACTTGGTCCGGCCCCCGCTGCCAACCTCAATCGACAGGTTGGTGCGAAGCAAGACACGGTGTAGCACCCATCGGGTTGTGTTGACTGCCGCTGCATCCTGCAACGGTGCCTTGGCACGGGCCTGCACCCTACCGCATTGTTCGACTCGCTTCCGGTCGAGTGCCCGCTTCGAGGCACTTAGATGTTCCGCCCACTCAGCGGGTGTGCGGGCCCCCTTGTCTTCGTTGCAAGACCTGCAGGCCAAAGCAAGATTGCTTACTCGATCGGTACCATCCCGAGAGCGCGGCACGATGTGATCCAAGTTAAGGATGGGGTTGCCGGAGAGGCCTTCGCAATACGCGCACTGATGTTTGAACTTCTGCAACAGGTACTCCCGTACCTCGACCCCGGCCAAGGTTCCCTGCTGGTACAAGGTCCCTTGGATTTCTGGGTTCTCCATCCCCTGGAGGTCGAAGCGCACTAACTCCATAGAGATAGATGCAAGGGGGGCGAGTCTGCGATAGCGATTCACCCAGGAAGTGAGATTATCCACCCGGCAGCGAAGCGATGGGGCAAGTCGGCTGACTGGGTGCATCCCTGTGTCGTGGTGGCCGGTCGTGTGGCATTGGCGACAGAATCGACCCCCATGCCGCGCATTTCGACCACAACCAGCGCACGACTCGGGGTGACGGTTGGCGAATCGGGGGGGTCGATAGCGCAGGTTGACGGAACGACGGCGGCGGCGGTATCCCGCCCGCTGTCCCATCCGCTTATGTACATTTGTCTTGTGGTCAACCTGGGCAAGGTGCAGCACAGTCCCTTTATCTCCCCCTTCCTCTCTGATCAAAGCGACGCCGCTATGCTTTGATCCTGGATCGATCTTCATACGGATCGGTTGCACCACAGACTTTTCCGCTACCCGATCCCTGAGCCGGAGCGTAAACGGCATCATACGATGGACGACTGCTCGACCACGCTGCAGCAGAATGCGCGCCCGGCGATTGCTGCAAGGCATCAATGGTCTCTTATGCTTGTCCAAAACGAAGACCACGGGCGGCACTCCCTTCCATTCGATAAATCCCCTTGCGGGGAGCCTCTTACGAGGCCTCTCGTTACAGGGCCAGGCCGGCTTGCCTGGCCCGCTCCCCTCGGCGATGTTGTCGCCCGGCGCTTCCCCCCGCCCGTTTCGTACCGGTGCCTACTCGGCTTGTCTGCTGCGGCGGGTTCCAGGGTCCAGGACTGAGGAAGCATCCCGGAGTGGGTCTTGGACCTGACGACAACGTAGCGCCTTCATCGGTCGCCAACCTCGGGCGCTTGGCCTGGTAACTCCCCAGAGATCTCAACAGGCGGTAATGAGGGCCTCCTGAGTGGTTACTGCAACACCGCTCCTCTCGACGCGGCCTCACCCGCCCAGGCTTTTCCGATATGCGGCGGCGCCTTTTCGCCAGGCGTGTATCTGCCACACGATCAGGGCCACCCCCAACAGCAAGCAGGGCGCGCCTAGCCACGGCAGGCCCGGCGTGCCCCCACGGCACAGACGATGTGAGGGAACCGCCGTACCGGCAATCCCCGTACGATGCCCCGCTGGAGGAGTGGTGCCAGAGATACAAGGCAACGGCACGGAGGGACCAACAAGAAACACCGCGCCCCCGACAAGCAACACCATCCCCGTCGTCCCCCGTATGTAGTCGATGCTCACGCCGATCACCTGCTGATTTGCGCAAAGACTACAGATACAACAAGCACCGCAGCGGCGGCCGGGCTCACTCCACGGGGAACGACACCGTGGCCGACTCCTGGAACGTGTTGGCGTTCTTGACGCCCGCACTGGCGAGAATGCCCGGGAACATCGTCGGGGCGTCGTAGTACACTGTCGCCGTAGCCAGCGACCCGCTGCACGAAGCGGAGAACCCCCACGCGCCTTGCGTGGGCGGGGACGGCGCCGTGGCCCCGCCGGTCTGGTCCACCACCGTCTGGCCGGCCCGGAGGTCGGCGTAGGCGGCGGCCTCGGCATCGCCATAGGCGGTCGGGTTCCCGGCGCCGCAGTCGATGGCCAGGGTGCGGGCGGCGTCGCGGGCCGCCGCGACCACGACCGACTTGGCCATGAAGCCGTAGGACAGCGAGATGCCGCCGAAGGTGATGCCCAGTAGACCCCCCAGGATGAGGACGAACTCCATCATGGCCTGCCCGCGGCGGTCGCGGAGACGGGCCAGCAGGGGCGACCCCCCCGTAGGCGCCGTTCGGGTACCAGGGGACGCCGTTCGGAGACCGGGGGATGCCGCGGCCGGCGATGGCGTGCGCACGCGGTAGCGGGTCCTGCCGATCGGAAACCATGCGGCATCTCGGAACCGCTGCAGCAAGACCATCGCGCTCACCTGCTTCAGCCTTTTTTGGACAAGGCGGCCAAGCGCCCACGCCTGGCCGCCTCCGCGCTAACCGGCCGAGCGATTAGCACTTCGCCGTCGAAGACCCGGTGGCCGTGCTGGAGACCTGCATATTGGTGAGACAATTGGAACCGTTGGTGATTCCAGTCTTGACGCCACCGCCGAACTTGATCACCGCCGCTCCCACCAGGACAGCGACCCCCGCGATCAAGAGAAAGTACTCGAAGCTGGTCTGGCCGCGGCGATTGCGGATGCGGCGCCCGAACAAAGCCAGAATGCCACGCATTATACTTCACCTCCTTTACTGTATAAACAAAGTAGTAGCAGGCACCGCAGACCTACCGCGCTACGTAGGGCTTACGGTGCCTGCTATCGGTTCGATGGTTTCTGGATGAGGTGATGTTACGATCATGGACACTTAGCCGCAGAGGTACCGGAAGCGGTGCTGGAGACCTGCAACCCGTTGAAGCAGTTGTTGCCATTATTGATACCCGTCTTGACGCCCCCGCCGAACTTGAGCACCGCCGCTCCCACCAGAACAGCGACCCCCGCGATCAAGAGAAAGTACTCGAAGCTGGTCTGACCGCGGCGGTTGCGGATCCGCTTGCCGAACAAAGCCAAAACCCCGCGCATCGATCATCACCTCCCTCTATAGAAAGGTGCGAGACACGAGGCCGCGCGGAAATCCCAACACCACCCCCTTTACCGCGGCGCTGGGCGCCAGCCGCTTGTTAGCCGATGGCTAACCGGTTACCCGATGAACGCGAGCGCCGAGTGCAGCATCGGAAAGACGACGAGGAGGAACACGACCGGCATCACGAAGACCACCGTGGGCAAGAGGAGGAGGACCGCCGAGCGGCCCGCCTTCTCCATGACCTTCTCGGTGCGCTCCTTGCGGATGCTCTGCACGGCGTTCACGAGGTGGTCGGCGCACGCGGCCCCGTAGGTAAGGGTGTTGCTCAGGGTGTTGATGACGGTGTGGGCGTCCGGGTTGTCAAGTTCCTCCTCGACGCGGCGCAATCCCTCGTCCATACTGCCGCCGATGCCCGCCGCGACCAGCGCGCCGGTGAAGGCCTCGGCGACGGGTCCGGGGAACCGCTCCTCAACCTGGTCCACCGCGACGCGGAAGTCCGCCCCCGCCTTGATCGCCATCGCGAGGTACTCCGCGTAGGTGAGGATCTCGCGGGCGATGCGGGACTTGCGCGCCCCCAAGCGGCTTGTGAGATACAGGGAGGGCCACAGGGCGCCGAGGAACCCGCCGGCCAGCACCAGCGGAACGAGGTCGCGGTGAACGACTTGGCCGGCGGCCCCGCCCAGCACCGCCCCGATGCCCGCCAGCGGATACGGGAGGGCCTGCCATGCGGCGGCACTCCACGTGATCCCGGCCCACTTGAGCCGCCGCGGCAGTCCCTCGGGTTGTGCCAGCCGCCCCCCGAGGCGTGTCAGCGCCCCGACCGCCCGCGCCCGGATGGCCGCAGCGCGCTCCTCCATGGTCAGCCCGAAGTTGCCCGGGGTCCCCTGGCCGGCGGCGTCGGCGCCAGCGCGTAGCCGCTGCACCACCAGCGAGGTCCCCTGGGCGGCGAAGCGACTGAGATAGAGCACCAGCACCGCGACTCCCGTGAGCGCCGAGGAAAGCACGATGAAGGGCACCGACGATTCCACCTTTCGCCAACGTGTTGTTGCCATCTCACCGCCCGGCGCTTCCGCCCGTCTGTTTGGTACTCCTGGGCCCGTCGCCCGTACTAAAAGCCACGGCACGGGCACTGCGACCAATCACAACACGGAATCGAACGCATCGGACAAGAGCCGTTGGGTGAAGAAGTATCCGAGAACAACCCAACCCGCCAGCCCGAGCAGTTTCAGCTCCCCCATCGGCCCCTCGTAACCCGCCAGCGTCTGAGGGGACGACATATGCACCCACACGTAGGCCGCCAGAGGGACGAACGACAGCGCCTTCGCCTGCGTCCGCGCGGTCGCCGTGACCCCCGCGATGCGCGTGTGCGCCAATCGGCGGGCGCGGATCACCTCGGCGATGCGGCTCATCTGGTCGCCCAGCGGCGCCCCCATTTCCAGGCTGATCTGCACGGACCCAACGAACAGGCGCACGCTGGGGGCATCGGGCAGACGGCCCGCCATCTCCCCCAGCGCCGCGTCGATGGGGATGCCCTGCGAGACGTCGCGCACGACTAGGCGCAGCTCGTCGCCCAGCGGGGCGGGGGTCTTGGGGGCGATCTCGAAGAGGGCCTTCTCAATGGGTTGCCCCGACTGGCACGCCTGTTCGAGGTCCACACAGAGCCCCGCCACCTGGTCCTCGATCTTGCCCATGCGGCGTTTGGCCTTGGCGCGCAGCAGCAACCCCGGTACCGCGACGCCGGAGAGCACCGCGGCGGCGGTCAGCAAGGCTTGGCCCGTGAGGAGCCACGCCACCACCCCGAGGCCGGCCGCCGACAGCGCGATGATGAGCAGGATGCGCAGGGGGCCGTCATACTCCCCTGCCTGCCGCTGGAGGGTGTTGAGGCGGCTGAATGGCCACGGCAGCGGGTCCTGACCCTCGCGCACCGCCATGGCGGCCTTCAGCCGTTCGCGCCGTACCGCCTTGGGGGTGACGCGCCGGTTCCCCGTCCCCTTGTCCGCGATGGCCGCCGCGAGCGAGGAGCGCTTGTCCTCACGGGCGCGAATGACGGCGAAGGCCGCCGTGAGGATCGCCGCCGCGACCAGCATCGGCGCCAGCAGTTCCATGCAACCGTCCCCCTCTATAGGGAATGCCACCAGTGCGTGGCGAGAAACACCCGTATCGCCGGCCACGTCCGCAGGTCATAGGCCGCCAGCATGGCCGCCGCCACCACCACCGCGACCAGCACAACCGAGCGCACCACTCGGAGCAGGAGGCGACGGTGCATATGAATCCCGCCCGTCTTACCGAGTCTCGATCGCGACGACGCTGGCATAGGGCGCATACCAAGGCTCGTGGCCGGGGGCATAATGGAACCACCGTGCCCCCGCATAATCGGGACGCCGAGAGATGACTCGCACCAGCACCCGCGCCTTGCTACTCACGCTTTGCCCGGTGAATCGGGTGTGCGCCAAGCCAGGTGGCAAGTGGTTTCTCGCCGTTTCCCCTGGTGGGAGGATAGCCTCTATGATCCCGCGCTTGTACACCGTCGAACCGTTGGCCTGGCTGCCCCATCGCACCAAATCACCAACCTGGAACGTCGTTC
>DAHWHT010000138.1 GCA_027335515.1 Clostridia bacterium | reverse complement strand
GCGCCTGCTGGCCCCCTCCAGCCCCGCGCCAGCGCCCTCGGCGACGAGCCTCCCCATCGCGACAGCGGGCACCACCGCATGGGCACCGCCGACGGCGATCTGGGGTGTGCCGACCCGGGTCGCGGAGATGGCCATGCTGCTGCTGGGGATGGCTATGCTGCTGCCGGGGAATCGCGTCCTGCGCGGCGTGGTGCTGGTGTCGGCCCTGCTGGGCGTGGCCGTCGTGTGGCACTTCGTGGAGCCGGTGGTCGTCGCGGTGCGGGCGACCGCCGCCCAGACCCCCTTCTTCGCGGGCTTGGCGTAGTCGTGAGTGTGGTGGGCCGCGCGCTCGGCGGCCTCTGGGACGCCTTCCTGGACGTGCTTTGGCTGGCGGGCATCCTGGCGGTGGTCTACGTCGCGCTGCTGTTGGCGGCACCCGAAGCGCCGGGACTCCTTCCTGTCCTGCACACCATGAACCGCATGGGACTGGGTGTTTGGCGGTTCGTCGAAGCGGTGACGGCGCACCTGCGGAAGTAGGGGGTGTGGTGGTAGGTGCGAAGGGGTACAGTGGGCAGGGGGCAGCACGGGTTGGGTGCCCGGGGGGGGGCCCTCCTGTGCGGCCCCCGCTGCGTCCCCGGGAGTGCCCGGGGCAATGGGAAGGGCACCGGGCATACCCGGCGCCCTGTTCCCCTCTGGCGATGGAATGGCGTTACCGCGCCAGTTCGTCCCCCTTCTCGCGCTTCGCGGCTGCTTCCTCGTATGCCGCTAGGACGGCCTTGGACACCGCGGCGCGGCCCCCTGCGGTCGTCGGGTGCGCCACGTCGTAATACTTCTCCTTGCCCGCCTTGTCGTGACCCTTCTCCTGGGGCATCGCCACAAAAAGCCCGCTGCGGCCCTCGCTGACGCGGATACCGTGGATGGCCCAGCCGTCTGCCGTGGTGAGGCTGGCGAACGCCCTGGTTGCGCCTTCCTTCGCATCATAGAGTCGGATCGAAACATCGAGTCCGGTGCCCGCCAATCGCGGTTCCCCCCTTCCACCCCTAGAATCCCGCCCCCCGCAAGGCCACGCGCGGGCGGCCTTTTGACGTGGGCCATCCTCTCTATAGGGGGTGGGGCCGGTGAGGGGCACGGCGCACGCGATCATCGGCGGCAGTGCCGGTGCGCTGCTGGCGGCGGCCATCCACCAACCTGTGTTGCCCCTGGCCCTCTGCGGTGCGGGGGCCGGCCTGCTGCCCGACATCGACCACCCGTACAGCGCCCTGGGCCGGTACGTGCCTTGGCCCACGGCGACGGGGCCGGAGAACCACCGGACGGGGTTTGTCGCCCACGGGCGCCGGTGGTTCGGTGGGCGGACGGTGTGGCATCGGGGCGAGACGCACAGCGTTGGTGCCGCGGCCATCGCCGGGGCAGCGGCAGGGGGCATCACCGTGGGGGTGTCGGCCTGGGTACGGGCGCATGCCGGTGCCGGGATCCTGGCCGTCCTGGCCCGTGCGGGGCTGCACCCGCACCCCTGGGCAGCCGGGGCAAGCGTCGCGGCGGCCGTCTTGTCCGGGTACGTGAGTCACCTCGTGGCGGACACAGCCAACCGATCCCCGCAGATGCTTTGGTGGCCGATGCGCCGACGCTTGGTCCACGCGCCATGGAAAGGCGTGAAGGAGGCGTCCACGGCCGGGCACCTGGTGGAGGTCGCGGCGGCGGGTCTGGCGGCGCTGGCCGCTGTGGCGATGCTGGCGCACTGAAAAAAGGGGGGCAGGAGTAGATGACACGCGCCGAACGTGCAACGTTCTGGAATCTTCGTGAGTTGCGGGAACGGGGGTGGTATCCCGCGATGGTGCGCGACTCGCTTGGCGACCCAGACCTGGTTGCGCCTGTCCCGGGGTATCCCTCTCAACACCAAAACCTCTACCGCGCGGATCGGGTGGAGGCCGCGGAGGGGCGCGCGGACTTTGCTGCGCTGCGGGAGCGGTCCTTGGTGCGGTCGGCGGCGGGGGACATCGCCGCCGAAACAATCCGCACCCGGATGCGTGCAGCCATGCGGCGCGACTTGGGTATCACGTTGCCGGACATCACCGCCGACGAACTCCTTGCCCGGGCCGAGGCCGCGGCGGACACCCAGGCGCGCAGCCACGGCCGGAAGCGGGGCGACCGCTTTGCGCCCTGGGGGCAGGCCGATGCCGCCCGCGACCGCGCCTGCCTGGCCTACCTGCGACACGAGTGCACCCCATACGACTACCTCCTGGACGCCAACCGGAGGAAGCAGGGACGGTGGGCTGCGCGGGAAGAGGCTCATCGGGCAGTGGAGCAGGCTGCTGCGGGCCGCTGGCCACAACTGGCGGCGGCGAGGGACGATGCGGCGGCGCAACAGGCAGCGGCGCTGGCCGCTGTGGCGATGCTGGCGCGGTGAGAGGGGAGGACGGCGGCGATGCGCGTCGCCATGTATCTGCGGGTAAGTACCGACGACAAAGGGCAGGACCTGGACACCCAGCGGCTGCCACTGCGCGACTTCTGCGCGGGCAACGGCTGGGCCGACGTGGCCGAGTACGCCGACGAGGCCAGCGCCGCCGACCTGCGCCGGCGCACGGCCTGGAAGCGGCTCCTGCTGGACGCATCGCGGCGCAAGATCGACCTAGTGCTTGTCTGGCGGCTGGACCGGGCCTTCCGCTCAGTCAGAGAAGCAGCCAACACCCTGGCCGACCTGCGGCATTGGGGGGTTGGCCTGCGCAGCTACCAGGAGCCCTGGCTGGACACCACCAGCCCGTTCGGGGAAGCCCTCTACTACATCACGGTCGCGTACGCCGGGCTGGAGCGGGCGATGATTGCCGAGCGGGTCAAGGCGGGGATGGACCGCGCGAAGCGCCAGGGCAGGACGCTGGGGCGGCCCAAGGCCGAAGAGCGGCCCGAGGTCCGGCGCCGGTGGCCCGAGGTGAAGGCTGGACTGGAAGCAGGGACACTCTCCCTTCGAGCGGCAGCTCGCTACCTGGGTGTGGGCACGGCTACGGTCCGCCGGATGGCCGCCGGCCAGTAGCTAACCGATTCATCTTAACGTCGTGCCGAAGCGACCACATCCTGCCCTGAGGGCGGCTTTATGCGGTAGGTCCAGCAGGGTGCAGCCCATGAGCGGACGAAGTACCTGCCAACACAGCCGGGGGCTTGGATCGCCTGGCCCCCCCTGCGGGGCTGATGAACGCCACGGCGAGGAGGTGTCGGCATGAACGCGTGGCAGAACGACAAGCTCAAGGTGGCGCAACTCTACGACGATGTCGCCGGGATTTATGAGCGCGCTGCAGCCCCTCTGGCCCACTACGAGCCGGCCGCGCGGGCGTTCCTTGCGAACAACGTGCGTCCCGGATGCCGTCTCCTTGATCTGGGCTGCGGTCCGGGACACCTGACGAGTGGGCTGCCGCTTGACGTAGCCGTGGCCGGGATCGACATTTCCAGCCGCATGGTCGACGAGGCGCGGCAGCGCCGGCCGGCCGGCACCTACCTCGTCCACGACTTCCACCAACCGCTGCCCGCCGAACTCGGCCACTTCGACGCGATCATGGCGAGCGGCTCCTTCGACTTCTGTGAGGACCTGACCAAAGTGATCAATAACGTGGTGGCAGCCCTTGCGCTCGGCGGTCGCTTCTGCTTCATGATCAACGAGCGCAGGCCAGAACTGCCCTTTCACGGTGAGCGCTGGATCGAGGTACCCGTGAAAGGGCATGCCGGGAAGGCTGATGTCCGGATCTTCTTCTGGACATTCTCCGAGGCAGCCGCGGCGATCGAGGCGTCCGGCCTCCGGCCTCTGACGTACCAGCACGCAGCGGGTTGGGAAATCCCGGCTTGGCACACGACCATCCACTACGGTTACTGGGTGGTTGAACGCCCACGGGCTATTGCGCAGGCTGCCCAACAAGCTCGTCCATCGGACGGGTGATGGGCTGCCTACGGAGGGCCTTTGCTGCGGATGGTGCGTACGACCAGGACAAGGTACTTGAAGCGGGAGAACCAAGTGCATGTCGGTTGACCGGGCAGGCGGGCAGGCCCGCTCACCAACCTGACCGCCAGTGTGCGGAAAAGGGGGCCGTCTCACGAGCCGCTGAAGCCGTCGCCTGACGTGTGGCAGCGACCGTGCGGAAGAGAGGTCCTTTCGGCGCACCCACCGCCGTGTCAGGAGGTTGAATTGCCCGTGTATCGCCTCATCACCAGCATCCTGGACCATGAGGCCGCACCCGTTGGCGGAGGCCCGGGAGGCCACTTGAGTCCACTCCGACAACGCGGCGCGGATCGAAGCGGGTTCAGACACTATAGCCCCCCACTCATCAAGCTGAGCAAGGGAGACCGACTACCCTGTAATCGAAAACGGGAGGACAAATATCTCGCCGTCGATGCTGCTGCCTGCACCGTGCAGGGTTTCAGTGCCGGACCCACTACTGGTGGAATACCGGATGGAAACCGGGGTCACGATTAATGCGGCATACGAGCCATCCGCCACGGCAGCGCCTGATGAACTCTTCTCATTCCAAGTAACCTCAAAGCTTCCGTTTCCCTCCACAGCCCCACTGATGGGTGGAAGCGCCCCTTCCCATAGGGGGACGCGGCTTGGCGTGGTAATCGCCAATGTCAGCGCCACCGGTTGCTGGAGCGTCAGTGGTCCATCGGCCACGTCCGAAACGCCAACGATGAACGTGGCGGAGGACCCTCGCTTGAAGGACAATGATGCTGTCCCCGCTCTCAGACTCGCCGAAAGGGGCGTAAAGCTGCACGTGCCACACACGAGTGGCTCAACATTGCGCCAGGTCCAGGACCCTCGCAGAGGGGTCGGGACCACCCCGCGCGCGTGGGCGGATCCAGGAGAAGCGGACGTGTGCGAATTCGAGGACACCCCGGAAGACCGTTGTTGCGGGGAAACCGATCCGGAAGTGGAGCCAGGCGAGAGGCGCGATGACTGAGACGCTGATGACTTGAAGGAACCTTCGGTAGTTAGTCGCGAGCCTCGCGACTTGGACGCCGAGACGGGTGCCGATTGAGAAGCCGTCCCGCCGTTCGCGCGGAACGGTGCGGCTTGGCGCCCGCTGCAGGCCGACAATAACACGGAGGCTAATGCTGCCGTCGCTAAGAGGCGCACACTCCCTAGTGCTTTCATGGTCCCGCCTCCTTGCACAAAGCACGTGGCCGCCACGACTGAGGTGGCTTGTCGCGACGCACGGCCAGCGGCTGCGGCCCCAGAAGACCACCGTCTCCACCTGAGCACCAGGATACGCCCGCACGACCGCCGCGTGATGCTCGATCAGGCGGCAGTGGTCGGGCGACCCCATCTCGAACTCCAGGGACCACATGCTGCCGTCATCCACGCCCCGCAGCAGCCCGTCCGCGACCACCGCCTTGGTCTCCTCTCCAGCAATGGAATCACCGGCGGGAGCACCTCGACCCGTTCAGGGCACGCCGAAGACGCGCGGCGAGGGATTCGGCACCGCGTCGAAGAGGTAGCGCAGCCCGTGGTCCTTCCGCTCGCGGTGCGGTTCGGGCATCGCGCACCTCCCGCTCACCGCGCCTACGATCGCACGACCTGTGCTATCACGCCTCCCGCCCGGCCAAGGCCCCGCGCCAGAGTGATCAGTGTGGCGCGGGCGTTTCCGGATCGCTGGCGCGGCGGTAGTCCCGCGTCCCGTCTGAGGGGGGAGACACGGCCCCGCTCTTGGCCAGGCTGGCCAGTAATCTCCGCGCGGTTGGGATCGAGACACCGATGGACTCGGCCATATCCCTGCTTCTGATGCGCCGGCCCGGCGGCGTGCTGACCACGAAGACCCACGCGGCATCCAGCTTGGCCTGGGGCAGGAGCCATCGCCCGTGCCCGTCGGCCCACGGAGGTTGCCCGCGCACCCGCGACCGACGAGGTGCGTTCTGGGTCGTCCTTGGCCGGTCAGGGGTGAGACCCGGAAAGGCAGCCGCCATGGCATCCACCCAGCGACCGAATTCACGGATCGCGGCGAAGTACAAGCCCGGGTGTTCGTGACGGATGAACGTTGCCGTAGCCGTGGCGGGCGCCGAGTCGCGGATGGCCTGAAGGATGCTGTCTCGGGTCCAGCGACGAGAGAGGCCGCTCTGCTGGTAGAATTGCTCCACGGTCTCGTAGCGACGCCGGATCGACCGCACAAGAGCGGGCGGAAGCGCCGGGGATCCGGAGGCCCGCTGTGCCAAGACCTGCGTGCGGAGTTCTGCATCTGAGGGCTCCGCGCGCGCGTTGTGGTCCGCGGTGTCGATGCCGGCGGCTTGGAGAGCGCCCCCCCAGCTCTGGAATCGCTTGCACGCAGCCCCGTAGAGCGGGATGTCGGAGCGGCGCACATCGGCGCTCCGCAGACTCTGACCCTGTGCTTGTCGCTGGCGGATCTCCGCTAGCACGCGATCGGCGTCCCACTTCCGTAGCTGCCTTTCCGGACGGAAGCCGAACCGCTCCACGGCGGCGACGAAGGTGCCGTAATGGTGGCGGCAAATCTCGTATAGCTGTGGGTTGTCTCGTGCCACCGCTGCGAGGACAATTTGTCCCTCACCGTTGGCGTAACGCGACAACTCGGCCCTAACGCGCTCATCCGTCCATTTGCGCGACGCACCGCGACGCTGACCCATCCGTCAACCCGCCCCGAGTCGATTATATCCCAAGCGGAAACGTAAGGGGCGGGGCCGCTTGCCCAGGCGTGGGGACGAGCCCCTTGCCTGGGCCGGCGGGCTGCGTTTCGCGCTGGACGGCAGGCTTGACGGAAGACGGGGGAGGGGCGGGGCACTCTCAGTGCCCCGCCCCTCCCTGCGGTTCCTGTCGACTGGC
>DAHWHT010000137.1 GCA_027335515.1 Clostridia bacterium | reverse complement strand
GGCCGAACGGGTTCTGACCGGCGCCGGGCCCCGTTGCCGCCATCGCCAGCGCGGCGATGAAGGCCAAAAGCACGCTACCCGCGCCCACCATACCCTGCGCCTGCCGCGGCAGGCGCACCAACCCCAAGAGCGCCGCCCCGGCCAGAGGCAGGAGCAGACAGAGCAACGCAGTCAACCCGACGGCAGCGATCGCGGATCCCTCCCCCTGCGCCCCTCACCGGCGGCGGCCCCGGCGTGCCGCCCCGCGCCGCCACTCAACCCCGCAACCACTTCAGGCGGTCGGCGTCCTGGTGGCCGCGGCTGCGCCCAAGCAGCACCGCCAACGCCAGACCGACGGCCACGTCGGCCGCCGCCACCGTGATGACGACGAACGCAAAGACCTGGCCGCCGAGGGCACCGTAATGGTGGGCCGCCGCCACCAGGGCCAGGTTGGCCGCGTTCCACATCAGCTCGATCGCCATCACCATCACCAGCGGATCGCGGCGCAGCAAAACCCCTGCGGCCCCGATCACAAAGAGCACCGCGCTCAGTCCCAGGTAGGCCGAAAGGTGTGGCATCAGTCCCGCCCCTCCCCGACGCCGCGGCGCAACTCCACCGCGGCGTGGCTGACATCCAGGGCCGGGCCCTCCGGCTCCGACTGCGGACGCCGCATGGCCTCGTCGTGACCGACGCTGAGGGCGACCACACCGACGATCGCCGTCAGCAAGGCAAGGGCGGTGGCCTCAAAGGGCAAGAGGTACGGGCCAAACAGCGCCTTGCCAAAGGCGCTCACCCCGCCAAAGCCGGCCGGCAGGGCGTGCGGGTGCGCCCCGGCCGCCCCCGCGCCCGCCGCCAGCAACAACACGGCGGCGATGACGACCCCGGCCCCGACCGTCCAGCCGAGTTGGCCGATCAGCGGCTCCGGCTCCGTCGGGTCGGGGCGGGTTCGTGCGCTGAGCAGGCCGAGCACAAACAAAAAGAGGACCATCACCGCCCCGGCATAGAGCAGCACCTGCACCAGCCCCAGGAAGGGCGCGTGCAGCGTCATATACAGCACGGCGAGGCTGCACAGGTGCACAATCAGCCAGAGCACGCTGTGGACCGGGTGGCGCGCCGTGACCACCCCGAGCGCGGCGGCAACCGCGGCGGCGCCGATAAGCGCGAAGCTGATCATCCGGCCATCTTCCCCCCCGCGGCAGCCGCCGGCCCGGCCGGATCCGCCGCCGCCGGCGCCACCGCCGCCGGATCCGGAACCGTGAGCCAGCGCTTGTCGACCAGGAAATCCTCACGGCGAAACGCCACAAAGTCGTGCCGCGGCGTGAGCTGGATCGCGCCCGTCGGACACGCCTCCTCGCACATGCCGCAGAAGATGCAGCGCAACAGGTCGATCTCGTAGCGCCACGCGTAGCGCTCGCCCGGAGACACGGGCGCATCCGGCGGGTTCTCCGCCGCTTCAACCGTGATGCAGTGCGCCGGGCAGGCCGCCTGGCACAGTTCGCAGCCAACACACTTTTCCAATCCGGCGTCGTGCCGGTCCAGGATGTGCAGCCCCCGAAAGCGCTCCGGTACCGGGCGCTCCCGCTCGGGGTAGTCCACCGTCACCCGCGGCCGAAAGAGATAGCCAAACGTCGTCGCGAGCCCGCGCCCCAGCGACCGCACCTGTGAAAGGGCGCCCATCACCGCCACCCCCCGCCGACCACAAACACCGAAATCCAGATCAGGTTCAAAAAGCCCAGCGGAACGAGCACCTTCCACCCGAACTGCATCAGCCGGTCGTAGCGAATGCGCGGGAAGGTCACCCGGATCCAGATGAACAGGAAGAGGTACACCGCCATCTTGGCCAGCAACCACCAGACCGACGGCCCCAGACCGAACGGGCCGTTCCAGCCGCCCAAAAAGAGCAATACCCCCAGGGCGCTGAGCGTGAACATGTTGATGTACTCCGCCATCACGAAGTTGGCGAAGCGGAAGCCCGAATACTCGGTGTGGAAGCCCGCCACCAGTTCACCCTCGGCCTCCGCCAGATCGAAGGGCGCCCGGTTGGTCTCCGCCACCGAGCAGATGAAAAAGATGATAAAACCGAGGATGTCGGGGATGAAGGCCCAGGTGTGCAACGACTGCTGGGCCACCATCCGGGGCAGGCTGAGGGATCCACTGAGGACCACCGCCGAGATGACCGCCATCCCCAGGGCCAGCTCGTAGCTGACCATCTGTGCGGAGGCGCGCAGGCTGCCCAAGAGCGCATACTTGCTCTGGCTCGCCCAGCCCCCCAGGCTGATCCCATACACGCCAAGCGAGGCGACGGCGAGCACAAACAGCAGACCGGTGTTGGGGTTGGCGATGGATAGCGGCAGGATGAAGCCGCCCAGGTGCAGCGCGGGGCCAAGCGGGATGACCGCGAATGCCGCCAGGGCGATAAACAGCGTCAGAGCGGGCGCCACATGGAAGACCAGCCCGTCCGCCGCCAGGGGAAGGGCGTCCTCTTTGGCCAGCATCTTCAGGGCATCGGCCAGCGGTTGCAGCAGGCCCCAGGGCCCGACGCGCACCGGCCCCCACCGCAGTTGGAAGTACCCGATGACCTTGCGCTCCATCACCATGAAATAGGCGAAGGCGCTCATCAACAAGACGACCAGGATGATCGACCGGACCAACACGTACCCGAGCGACATGCCGTTCAACGCGCCGCCACCCCCGCCGTATCGGGTACCGCGGTCAGGCGCACCCGCGCGCCCAGTCGGTTGCCGCCAAGGTCGTGCGCGGCCAGGGCCACCCACCCCGTGGGCAGGTCCACGTCCAGTCGAGCGGTGCCCCGCAGCGTGGCACCCGCACCATGCAGATGCAGGGCCGCGCCGTCCTGCACCCCGAGCCCGGCTGCGGCGTCGGGATGCAGCCGGACCTCGCCCGCAACGTGCACCGGTTGCAGGTTCGGATCAAAGGCCGCCGTGCCGCCACCCGCGAACAGCCGCGGCCGCAGCAGCACACCGAAGTCCTCGCCGGCGCCCCCTTCCGGCCGCCGGCCGCCGGTGTCGCACGCCGGCAACCGCACCCGCGCCGGCGTTGCCGCGGGCGGTGGCACCTGGTCCACCAGGGTCGCGCCCAGGGCGGCCGCCAGGCGCCGCAGGATCGTGCCGTCCGCCAAGGCGCCGACCGGTCCGGCAACCGCGCGCGCCACCGGCTGACGCGCGCCGGCGAGGTTCGTGCCCTGGCCGGCCTTCTCCAGCGCACCCAGGGCCGGCAACACCACGTCCGCCCGTTGCGCGGCCTCCGTCAGGAACAGATCCTGCACCACCAAGAAGGGCACGGCCTCCAGGGCCCGATCGGCCAGACCGCCGTCCGGGAAGCTGCGCAGGGGATTGGCGCCCACCACATACAGCGCGTGCAGTTCACCGGCCGCCGCCGCCGCGAGGATGCCGGCCGCGTCGCGACCCGGTGCCTGCGGCAGCTCGGCTCCCCAGACGGCCGCCACCTCGGCGCCCGTGCCGACGGCGTGGTACCCCGGCAACAGGTCCGGCGCCAGCCCGGCGGCCTCGGCCCCGCGGGCGTTGGCGAACTCGCCGGGGACGAGCAGCGGCGCCCCGAGCGCGGCCACCGCCTCGGCCAGCGCCGCTCCGCCGCGCCCGTTCCAGATCACCAGGGGTGACTTCGCGGCGGCAAACTCCGCCGCCAGCCCGGCAACAGCCTGCGCCAGTTCGTCGGGCGCGCAGGCCACGCGGCGGCTGGGTCCGTCGCGCAGGTTGCGCACCGGTCCGAGGTCAATCACGGTGGCCCGCCGCGCCGTGCGCCGCAGGCGGATATCCAGCACCGGGGCCTCCTCCAGGGGGCAGGTGTCCAAAAGCAGCACGAGGTCCGCCTGGTCGAGCGCCGCGATGTCGGCGGACGAAAGCCCGATGGCCTCCGGCGCGGCAAAGCCCTGGTACCCGACGCGCCAATCCACGTCGTTGGTGTGCAGCGCCACCCGGGCCAGCTGCGAGAGGGCCAGTCCCTCCTCATCGTTCAACCGGCCGCCGCCCAGGACCGCCGCCGGCCCGGCCGCCAACCCCGCGGCCGCCGCGCGCAGTGCCTCGTCCCAGGTGGCCGCCTCCAGCCGGCCCTCGCGCCGCACCAGGGGCGTGGTGAGCCGTTCGGCGGCCACCGTATGGCCAAAGCCATAGCGGCCGCGATCGCACAGCCAACCCGCGTCGATCCCGGCGTTCTCCCGCCACAGCAGCCGCACGATCTTCGTGTCGCGCAGGTTCACCGTGACGTTGCAACCCAGGCTGCAGCCCTGGCAGACGGACGACACCGGCCGCACGTCCCAGGGCCGCGCCTTGAAGCGATAGGTGTGGCTCGTCAGGGCCCCCACCGGACACAGTTCGGTATTGTTGCCGGAAAAGTAACCCGCGTATGGTTCGCCGCCCCCGGTATCGATCACGGTGCGGTCGCCGCGTTGCTTGAGCACGATGTTCTGCTCGTGCAGGATCTCCTGCTCATAGCGCACGCAGCGCTGGCAGAGGATGCAGCGCTCCTGGTCGAGGACCAGGAAGGGACCGAGGTCCTGCGCCTTATGCCGCAGGATCTTCTGCTCCGCGAACTGGCTCTTGCCCGGCCCGTAGGCGAGGGTGAAGTCCTGCAGGTCGCACTCGCCGCCCTTGTCGCAGATGGGGCAGTCCAGCGGATGGTTGATCAGCAGGAACTCCAGCACCTGCTTACGCGCCAGCTTGGCCGGATCGCTCATCGTCTCGATCTTCAGGCCCTCGAACACCGGCGTGGTGCAGCCGGTGGTCACAATCGGACCGCGCGTCGCGACCGGGGCGCCTTCCACCTGCACCATGCAGACCCGGCAGGCACCCACCGGTTCCAACCGCGGGTGGTAGCAGTAATAGGGGATGGGATGGCCGACCTGCCGCACGGCGTCCACAATCAGCGTGCCGCGGGGAAAGGTGTAGGGCTTGCCATCGATGGTGCACTGGACCGTATTGGGCGGCGCGGCCGGGGCCTGCGGCCCGGCGGCGGGCGTGCTGCTCATCGGATCGCCACCTCCTGCGCGGCCACGGGGCACGGCCCATGCTCGTGTGCCACGAACGCGTCGCGGAGGGCCCGCAGGGCGGACTGCAGATAGGTGACCGAAAAGTCGCCCAACAGGCACAGGCACTTGCGACCACCGATCCCGGCGCACAGCTGCTCAAGCCGCTCGGTGTCCCCCGGCCGCCCCTGACCGTTTTCCATACGGTGCAGGACCTTCTCCGTCCAGCCGGTTCCCTCCCGACAGGGGGTGCACTTGCCGCACGACTCGTGGTGGTAGAAGCGCGCGCCCAGGTAGGCCACATGCACCGGGCAGTCGCGCTCGTCGCAGACCAGCATGCCGGCCGAACCCAGCATGGAGCGGATCGCCATCATGGAGTCGAAGTCCAGGGAGACGTCCAGGTCCTTGGGCTGGATGAGGGCCGAACTCGCCCCGGCCGGCAGCACGAACTGCAGCGTGTGGCCCGGTTCGAGCCCGCCGGCGTGCTCCTCGATGAGTTCCCGCAACGGCGTGCCCATCTCAATCTCGTAGTTGCCGGGCCGCCGCACCCGGCCGCTGACCGAACAGATCTTGGTGCCGGGGCTCTTTTCGGGCCCGATCGCGGCGAACCACGCGCCGCCGTGCTCGACGATCCCAGGCAGATTGGCGATCGTCTCGACGTTGTTGATCACCGTCGGCATCCGATACAGCCCGGCGGCGGTGGGGAACGGCGGCTTGGTCCGCGGGTGGCCGCGCTTGCCTTCCAACGATTCCATGATCGCGGTTTCCTCGCCGCAGATGTAGGCGCCGGCACCGCGGTGCACGACCACCTCGTGCGAGAACCCGCTGCCCAGGATGCGCTCGCCGACCAGACCGGCCTCGCGCGCCATGTCCACCGCCCGCTTCAGGACGGCGTAACCCTCGTAGAACTCACCGCGCAGATAAATGAAGGTCTTGGCCATGCCGCAGGCGTACGCGGCGAGCAGGGCGCCCTCCAGGATGCGGTGCGGATTGCGCTCAAGCAGCATGCGGCCGGAGAAGGAACCCGGCTCGCTCTCGTCGCCGTTGACGATCATGTAGCGGGGCCGGCCGTCGTTGGGGAGCGTGCTCCACTTGAAGGCCGCGGCGACACCGGCGCCGCCCCGGCCCCGCAGGTTGCTCGTCTTGACCTCGTTGAACACGTCCTCCGGCGACTGCGTGGCAAGGGCCTTGGCCAGGGCCGTATACCCGCCACGGCTGCGGTAGACGTCCAGACGGGTCAGATCGTGCGTGTCGATCCCCTCGGTGAGCAGCCTGCGGATCACGCCCGATCCCCCCCCTCGCCGCGCAGCCGCCTCAAGGCGTCCTGCTTGTCCAGCGGACCTTCCATCCGCTCGTTCCAGAGGCAGGCAGGGGCATGGTCGCAGGCCGCGAGGCACTCCACGACCTCCACGCTGAAGGAGCCGTCCGACGCGGTCTCCCCCGGACCCACCCCGGTCTCGGCGCGCAGGTGGGAGAGGATCTCCTCCGCCCCCTTCATGGCGCAGGCCAGACTGCGGCACACCTGCAGTCGGCGCTGGGCGGGTGGGGTGCGGCGGTACATGCTGTAAAAGGAAAGCACCGACTCCACCTCGCTGGCCGTCAACCCAAGGAGTTCGGCCACCGTCGTCACCGTCTGCGGCGTCACCCAGCCGTCGGCCTCCTGCGCCTGCCACAGCAGCGTCAGCATGGCCGAGCGCGGAGAAGGGTAGCGCGCGATGGCGGCGCGGGCGGCTTCAAGGTCCAGCGGCATCAGCGGTCCACCTCGCCCATGATCATGTCAAGGCTGCCGACGGCGGCGACGGCATCCGCCACCAGCGCCCCGTCGAGGACGTACTTGAGCGCCTGGGTGTTATAGAAGGAGGGCGCCCGCACCCGCATGCGGTACGGGCGCGGCCCGCCGTCGGCCACCACGTAGAAGCCCAGTTCGCCGCGCGGACTCTCCACGGCCTGATAGACCGCCCCGGCCGGCACCTTGAAACCCTGGCCCGCCAGTTTGAAGTGGTGGCTCAGCGATTCCATCGACGTCTTGAGTTCCTCGCGCGGCGGCAGGGTGACCTTGCGGTCCTCCGACCGCCACGCCCCGGCGGGCATTCCGTCCAGGGCCTGGCGCACAATGCGGGCGCTCTGTTCCATCTCGTCCATACGCACCAGGTAGCGCGCGTACGAGTCGCCCTCCGGGCGGGTCGGGATATCAAACTCGAAGTGCTCGTACCCGGTGTACGGTTCGGCCCGACGCAGGTCGTACGCCACTCCGGCGGCGCGCAGGGCCGGCCCGGTGACACCAAAGGAGCGGCACTGCTGCGCCGGCAGCAGACCGATGCCGCGCGTGCGGCCGACGAAAATCGGATTCTCGTCCAGCAGAGCCCGGAAGTCATGCATCCAGCGCGGGAATTCGGCGAGAAACCGCTCCGCCATGTCCGGCAGTTGCGGCGGCAGATCGTACATCAGGCCGCCCACGCGGATGTAGGACAGGTTCATGCGCACGCCGGCCACCGCCTCGTACATGTCGAGGATGGCCTCCCGCGCCTGAAATGCGTAGAAATACACGCTCATCGCACCAAGGTCCAACGCATAGGTTCCCAGCCAGACCAGGTGCGAGGCGATGCGCGACAGCTCGCACATCAACACCCGGATATACTGGCCGCGCGGTGGCACCTCGACGCCAAGCAGCCGTTCCACCGCCAGGCAATACCCCAGATTGTTGATCAGCGGCGACAGGTAGTCCATACGGTCGGTATCCGTCACCGCCTGTTGCCAGGTGTGATGCTCCGCGTTCTTCTCAATGCCGGTGTGCAGGTACCCGATCTCCGGCACACAATGCACGACCGTCTCGCCGTCGAGCTCGAGCACCAAGCGCAAAACCCCGTGCGTGGCGGGATGCTGGGGTCCCATATTCAGCACCGTCGTCTCGGCCAAACCGGATCCACCCCTCACCGGAACAACTGCCGGGACGCCACCTACAGCGCGTATGGACTCTCCGTGTTGAGGGCGCGCGGCCCTTCCAACGGGTAGTCCCGGCGCAGCGGATGCCCGTCCCAGTCGTCCGGCAGCATCAGCCGCCGCAGATCCGCATTTCCCCGCCAGCCGACACCAAGCAGATCGAAGATCTCCCGCTCGGGCCAGCCGGCCCCCGGAAACAGCGGCTCCAGCGATGCGAGTTCACCATCCGCGTCGACCGCCGTCTCCAGCCGCACAAGGCGGCCACGATCCAGGTCGCGCAGGTGCGCAAGGATCGCAATGCGCTGCGGGCGCTCCGGGTAGTCGCAGCCGGCGACGTCACAAAAGAAGTCAAACCCCTGAGCCTTGGTGGCCGCCGCCACCTCAAACCACCGCCGGGGCTCGACGACCAGGGTGGGCGTGTCGGCCGGTCCGCCGCCGCCCTCGACCCCAAGCACGGCCGTCACCCCGTCCGGCACGGCGGCGGTCACGGCCTGAACCCAATCGGGCAACGCCGGCGGCGGAGGCGCCGCCGGGGCTTCGGCCGCCGGTTCTTGCTCAGCCACGCACGCCCACCATCCCCGGCCGACCCTGCGGACGCGCCTCGCCGCGCGCAATCCGCTCCTGCAGTGCCACCAGGGCCTGCAGCACCGCCTCCGGGGTCGGCGGGCAGCCCGGCACATAGACATCCACCGGCAGGATCTGATCCACGCCCTGCACCACGGCGGAGTTGTTGAAGGTGCCCCCCGAGCAGGCACAGGCGCCCATCGACATGACCCACTTCGGTTCCGCCATCTGTTCATACAACTGGCGGATCACCGTCACCATCTTATGGCAGACCCGTCCCGATACGATCATCAGATCCGACTGGCGCGGTGAACCGCGAAAGACCTCCGCGCCAAACCGCGCGGCGTCGAACCGCGGCGTGACCAGGGCCATCATCTCGATGGCGCAGCAGGCGAGGCCCATCGTCAGGGGCCACAGCGAGTTGCGCTGCGCCCAGCGGGTCATCTGATCGACGGTCGTCAGAAAAAAGGGTAGGTTCCCATCTTCGGCGTTCATCGCCAATCCAGGCCTCCCTTCTTCCAGACATAGGCATACCCGATGGCCAGGACAACGGCGAACACGGCCATGTCCGCAAGACCGCGCGCCCCCAGGGACCGCAGGCGCACTCCCCACGGATAAAAGGCAATCGCCTCGACATCCAGGATCACAAACAGCATCGCCACGAGGTAGAAGCGCACCGGAAACCGCGGCGGCGCGCCCTTCACGCCCGTGATGCCGCATTCGTACGCGGCGCGACTGGCCCCGGTTCGGCGCGCCGCGCGCAACCGCCCGATCCCTGCGGTGAGCGCGAAGACCACCACCGCCGCCACGCCGAGGTACAAGGCCACCGCCTGGTACTCCGACACCGATTGCCGCCCCCTTTGGGCCCGGTGGTCCGCCACCGCCGCCCACTGGTGGTGCCATTCGCCATGGCCGGTCCAGCCCCTTGTGCCTTTTGTCACAATGTCGCGACCGAATGGCAGAAATGCGTGGCGGAGCGCCGGGCCGCCGCACGGCCCAGACACGCCCCGCCCTGCGGCCAGGATCGGTGCCCGAATCCGCCGCCCAGCGGTCCAGGCGGCAAGGCGCGCCGCCGGCAGCTATCCGCCGTCGCCGCCCACCAAGAGCAGGTTGGCGAGCACCAGCAGATGCACCCCCGTGCACCAGGCGCACAACCGCCCGACCGCGAACAGCTCAAGGTACACAAAATACACGACCGCGACGGCACCCACCGCGGCCCAGACCCGCTCGACGCCGGCCAGGCCCGGCCGAGGCCACGCGACCAGCACCCCTGTCGCCACAAACCACACGATCCCCCAGACCGCAAGCGGCAGGCCCAGGGCCACCGACTGTGGGCTGGTGACGACGGCGGCACAGTTGACGATGCCCGGGCGCGCCAACGGACAGGCCAGCGAAACGTGCGCGTAGTGCACCGCGGTCAAATAGACCGAGATGCCACACCCTGCCACCGCCATGCCCAGACGCGCCCACCGCCGCCCGCTCAACCGGCCTTCGCCGCCACCGGCTTGGCCGTGCGGACCTGCGCCATCAGGCTGTGGATCGGCCGGCTGGTGCACACCGATCCGGGGTGCCCCCCGTCGGCGACGCACAGGCCCGCCGTCAGCACGTTCGCCCCGCCCAGGACGGCCCGCGCCACCGGCCCCTTGCCCGAATGGACGGCCGCCGCGATCGCCGCCCAGTTCATACCCTGCAACACCTGGGGGTCGTAGACGCTGCCCGACCAGATGTAGCGGTTTGCCATGTCAATGAAGGGGATGCTGCCCGCCGTGCTCGACGGGACGAAGGGCGGGCTGTCGTAGGTGGTGGCGGCCGCGTTCTGGACCGCGTCCATCGACTGGAGCGGCTGACCCATGGTGGATCCCTGCTGCTCGACGGTCTGGACGACGACGTACTTGCTGGCGTACGTCGCGTGGAGGAACGTGAAGGTCGGCGTCAACGGATAGACATCGCTCGCAGTCGAGCTCATGTATTCCAAGCCGGACCACTTGCCAAAACGCGAGGTCGCCACGATGAACGACCAGCGTGTCGCCGCACAAAACGGGCAGTACTCGGCCCCTAGGTAAAAGACGACCGGCTTACCGCCGACCCGCCACGCCGGGCTGGTGGTCACCACCGGCAGGGGCGAAGCCGTCGAACCGCTGCCGCCGACACCCGCGGCGGCAAAAGCCGCGGGCGACACGGACGTCAGGGCACTCAGCACCTTGGCCGCCACCGGCTGGCCGTCCACGGCCGGACGCTTGGTGGATGGAGTCGGCAGTGCGAACTTCAGCACGACCAGAATCGCGATGGCGGCGCCAACCGCGATGGCGATCCAGGAACCGCCGCCGAAGCCGCCGCCGCCCTTGCGGTAGGAACCCCTGGATGTCCGATTGCGCTTTGACGTGGCCGAACCCTACCTTCTTAGTGACCATCGCGCGCCCGCCCGACGCGGCGCCCCGGCTGCAGGTCCACCCTCGGTCCATGGCCAAGGCGCATCCCCCACGATACCGCGCAGCGATTTCAACGCAAGACCGGACGGCGTTTCCGCCATCCGCGGCCAGGCCGAGCGGCCACCGCCACCGGCAGGTCGATCCTGCCCGATGCCCCCCGGGTCCGCCCTTTCGTTCGCGGTGCCCGCGCGCCTTCCCCTCCGGCCCGGGGCGCAGAATCCTCACCGCCGTTTGCGCAGAGGACGACCGACCCGGCATACTCTGGCGCGAGCGACAGCAACCGCAGGGGGGCGCCGACCGTGCACGGGCTGACGTTGCCCCTCCTGGCCTTTGCCGCGCTGCTCGGCGCCGGCCTGATTGCGGAGCGGCTGGCACAGGCCCTGCACCTGCCCGACCTGGTGCTGCTGGTGCTGGCCGGTATCGTACTCGGACCGATCACCCACCTCGTCGTGTTGGCCCCGGGCGGCACCCTGGCACAGGCGGTGCTCACCGGTGGTGCCCTCTTCATGCTTTACGAGGGTGGCCGCGAACTGAACGTCGGGCTGCTTCGCCGCATCTGGCTGGGCGCCGTGCTGCTTTCGACCGGCGGCGTCCTGCTGACGGCGGTCGCCGTGGCGCTCGCCGGCCGATTCGCCCTGGCCATGCCGTGGAGGGAGGCCTGGCTGCTGGGAGCCGTCCTGGCCGCCACGGACCCTGCCACCGTCATCCCCCTCTTTCGCCAGGTGCAGGTACCCCGGCGCCTGAGCCAGTTGGTCGTCTGCGAGTCGGCATTTAACGATGCCATTGGCGCGGTTCTGACCTTCACCCTGCTGGGCGCCGGCACGCTGCTCTCGGTGGACACGCTCGGCCGTTTCGCCTGGTCCGCCGGCGCAGGACTCGTAATCGGCGTCGCCATCGGAAGCCTGTCCGCCTGGTTACTGCCGGGGGACCACGGGCTGGGCCTGCTGGACACGCGCGAGCACGGTGCCGTCCTCTCTTTGGCGGTCGTCCTCTCGGCCTTCGGCATCGCGACCGCCGCGGGCGCCTCCGGATTCATGGCCGTTTTCGCCGCCGGTTTCATCAACCGCAACCGACACCTGCTGCACCTTTCGCTGCCGTCCGACCACCAGCGCCACCATGACGCGTACTTCGACCAGACCGGCGTGATCGTCCGGTTGTTGATCTTCACCGTCCTGGGCACATCCATCGACCTCGGACTGGTGGCGCGATTGTGGGCGCCGGCGCTGGTGGCGGTGGCCGCGCTCATCCTGGTGGCACGACCACTGGCGGTCTTCGGCGCCCTGCCACTGGATCGCATCGCGCGCTGGTCGTGGCGGGAAATGCTCTTCACCTGCTGGGTGCGGGAAACCGGGGTGGTCCCCGCCGCCCTCGCCGGCATGCTGACCGCCGCAGGTGCACCCGGTGCCGCAACGATCACAGCGACGGTGCTGGTCGCCATCCTGGTCACCATCCTGCTGCAGGCTTCGACCACCGCCTGGTGGGCCCGCCGTCTCGGCCTGGCACCCACCGACCGCGCCGCCTGATCCGCGCGTCCCGGTCGACACGCCGCTTTGGATTCCTTTGGCCGCAGGTGCCGGCCGACGCGCCGCGAACGCTGGGTCGCCCTTGCGTCCGCCGCCGATGCGGTACGTCGAGTTCCCGCAGGCGGCGCCAAGCGGGACGCCGGGTTGGGCCCCGGGAGGGCCCAGCCAACGGATGGGCCACACAAGACCACGTCAAGGGGGCGATCAGGCGGATGAGGCGCGAACGATACGGGACGAGTCGTCGGGGCCTATTGCGAAGCGGGGCGATGGTGGCGGCGGCGGGCGTGGCGGGTGGCTGGCTTGCGGGTTGCGGCCAAGCCGGAAACCGCGCAACCCCGAAGTCGGCCAACCATGTCGAAAACGTCCCTTTTCAACTCTACTTCGTCGGACCGCCCCTGGACGCCACAGCCATGCGTCTGATCCAGAGCTTCGTGGACAAGACCTTCAACGCCAAGCACAAGGGCATCCGCGCCATCTTCCAGGCCCCATACAATCTCCAGCAGGTCGCCACCCAGGTCGCCGCCGGGACCACCGCCCCGGTGGTCGTCGCCAGCTGCTGCAACGACTGGAACATCATCCTGCCCTTTCTGGAGAAGCTCGACCCCTGGCTGAAGAAGGACAACGTCAACACCAACCTGTGGACCGCCGGCCAGCTCGCCCGATTCCAACTACCCACCGGACTTTACGGCCTCCCGGAGGACGCCGCGTCCGAAGCATACCTGTATCGACAGGACATCCTGGACCAGATCGGCGCAACCTACCCCGCCCCCGACTGGACCATCGCCGACGCCCAAAGCCTCTGGACCCAATGCAGCGGGATCGTCCATGGCAAACGCCGCTACGGCGCCACCTGTCCCTGGGGCAGCGGCGGCGTCCCCGAAGGCCTGTCCGCCGTCGTGCATGGCTGGAACGGTGCCTTCAGCAACAGCGCCCGCACCCGCTGCCTGCTGGACGACCCCGGCAGCATCAAGTGCGGCGAGTATTGGATGCACATGGTGTGGGACCACGTGGCCACCGTCGGCGACGGCTGGCCGAATCAAGGCATTTTCAATGGATCGGTCGTATTCACCCAGGGTGCTGAACCCACCATCCTGCAGGCAGTGCTCAACCTGGGCAGCGCGGTGAAATGGGACTTCATTCCCTACCCACGTTTCCCCGCCCGCCCCGTCGGTGTGTTGCACGACAACTTCTACGGCATGCTGGCCAGCGCCAAGAACAAGGAGCTCGCGTGGGAATTGCTCAAGTTTGCCGCCATCGATAGCGAGTGGTCCCGCTTCTACATGAAGGTGGCGCTTGCCCCCCCCGCACTGCCGCACCTGCTGTCGGAATGGATCACGATCCTGCGCAGCACCGCGCCCATTCTCAAGAACAAGCACCTGGAGTATTGGACCGACCCGACGCTGCGCGGCGAGGGCTTTTACGACTTCGAGTTCTTCCGCTACCTGCCGACCAACGCCAACGCGGTCTTCAACAGCGTCTGGCCGACCATCTGGTCCCGCCAGACGTCGGTCCATGCGGGATTCAAGGCCATCTCCGACCAGATCAACGCCATCGAGGCCGCCGCCCCGGCGCAGCTCAAGCAGCAAGAGAGCATCGCAAAGGCCTTCCCAACCCGTGGGCCGTCGACGGCGACCGTCACCACAGGGGTGTGAACCATACTTGGGGCGGCCGGGGGATCCAACCCCCCGGCCACCCCCGCGACCATCGCCACGAGCCGGTGGGCGTGGCGTTGCCCCCGCCGTCGGCGGTTCCGCGCCGCACGTGCCCCGCGCCAAAGGGGATGACCGGCTCGTGCGCGCTGCCTGCGCCTCCCGCGGCAAGCCGTTTGCGCACGTGCGCGTGTCACTGACGCGATTGTTTGTCCGCGTTCAGCGAGATGGCATTGCCACCGTCAG
>DAHWHT010000134.1 GCA_027335515.1 Clostridia bacterium | reverse complement strand
AGTTGGCTGCCGGTGTGGACCCGCGCCGAAATCCCTTCGAGCAAAAGGCAAACTCTTGCTTGCGACGGCAATATGGCTGTGAAGGTGCTCTTGGTGGCTGAGGACCTAATAAGACTCCAAGAGACGATAGCGCAATTGGATCTGGTTCTTACTGGATGCCCCTTCATACCCGACGATCCGTCCCCTGAGCTTGCTCACTGCGCACGGGTCATGGACGGCCTAATTGGCTCGTCCTCACCGAGCCACCTGAAGCCAGTGGACCGCGCAATTGGTCCCTCGCAGGCCGATGCCCTTCAGGATCAGTGTCGTCTGCTCGATCACTTAGAGTCAAAGTACCCGGCGCTTGTGACTGGCCCTCTCGACATTGGGAACCAATATTGGGTGGGCACGGCCAAGGTTCATCCTTCGCGCCCCGTCATGCCGTTACATGCGGCCAGATTCGTCTCGCCTTCGGATTCAACCCGTGATCGTTCTACGCCGAAACCGGCTTCCGGAGGTCTATTTACCTCTACTGGTGTGTCCGGGCATCGCGGTATGTGGCGAATCTATCTGGATTTGGATTGGCATCGCAACCTGAGCCCGCGGCCGTGGCATACATGGCACATCCGTCCGTATCCGGGGGTGGTTGTGCGCGAAGTCGTCAGCGCCAAGCAGTGGGCAGAGCTTGTCCGTGATCACGGCTTGGTGTATGAAGCATTATGGTACCCTGACTGGAAGGCGTTGGCGCAGCATTACGATGCCGTCCACATGACGTTAAGGGCTGTAGTGGCCACACAGGGGTTGCACTTGTCCCACGAGGGGTGTGTGTTGGGTCCTGCTTATTGGGACGTGGAAACCACTGTGTGGCTTCGATGGTGCTTCGAATCGGTAAGACTGGTAGAGGTTGTCGGTGCCGAGAATGAATCGCGAGCGGCTGGTGGGCGGCGTGGGAAGTTACAATAGTAACGCAGGATGCAGGGGACGTGTTGACTAGGTGACGCAGGGCCGGACCGACGGTGGAGATGTAGAGGTCGACTCCGCGCAGACCGACCCGCTCGAAAGCGATCGCCTTGTCTCGTGCCGTCTGCCGGACCTCGCCCAGGATGTCGTCGAACCAGACGCCTCGCCCGTTGGCCTCGCGCTTGCGGCAGGCGAGCCGAACCGTGCTCTGGACGGCGTTCTTCTTTGCCTAGTGCAAGCTCTTGTCACTCTCGGTGTTCACGGGCCAGGAGGCCGTGGTCTCGAAGCCCGCCTGGATCAGCGCCGCAGCGAGCGTGTCCCACGCATCCACACTGTTGTGGGTGAACATGACGGTGAAGACACCCTGGAGAGGCAGGTCGCGGTGAGCATCGCGAAAGCAGGCCTGCATCTTCAACCTGAATCTCGCAGTGTCAGGCGGGCGCCGCTGCGCAGAAGGACCCCGCGACGCGAGCGGGTGAGGGCGTGGCGAGGGGCCTCCCCCTGGGCACCAAGGCGACCGGCCGCCCCTTTGCGAAAGTCAGGTTCAACTCGTGGTCGCGCTAAGCCAGATCCTTGACGGCGTTGCGTCCCTTCCGGCGGCACCTGTTTCCCAGGAGCTGCCGCCAGGAAGGCGTCCTGCGCGTTGGTTCCCTTCACTGGCATAGACCCTTCATCGGGGACGCTTTTCCCGGAGTGCGCGGCGGGTTTGCAGTCCGCTCCGCTGGCCGGTGCACAGTCGCTCACAGGCCCGCCGCCGCCACCGCCAGGCGCGACACTCGCTTTGGCAACACATGCCGGAGATGTACCCCCGCAGTCCCGTGAAGCCGGATGCTGGCGGAAGGGAGGCCCTTGTCACCTGCCGAACCCTCCCCTCACGCCACCCACCGGAGATGCCGCCTTGGACCCCGGACTCCGCGCCGCCTTGGAAGCCCTCAGCGCCAAGATGGACGCTGGCTTTGCCGAGGCCACCGCCCGTGACGCCGAGACCCGAGAGGTTCTGCGCGCCGAGATCGAGGAGAGCCGCCGCCAGGCCGGCGCCCTGAACGACAAAGCCCTGGCCGCCATCAAGGCCCTCGGCGACGGACTCGCCATGCACCGAGAGGCAGTGGAGCGCCACGCCGGGGACCGCGAGCGTGCCCTGATGAATGCCCACGTCCTGCCCCTGGAGGCCAGCGCCGCCAACTTCGACCGGCGCATCAGCACCCTGGAGCAGCGGTAACCCCGCCGGCTGTTCCGCCTGGACGACTCCGGCGCATCGGCTATCCCGGACATCGGAGGTCGCAACCGGGCCACTTGACCGCCTTGCCCTGACCCTGCAATAGGCGTGTCGACTGTCCCAAACATCGGGGGTCGACTACCGACAGGATTCCGCGTGCCGCTCCTGAACCCCACCGCCGTAGCCACCGCCCGAGGGGGAACCGCCGTGGCCCTGAACCCCGGACTCCGCGCGTTCCTGGAAGCCATGCGCACCGAGATGGGCGCCATGGAGCAGCGTGCCGCCGCCCGTGACGCCGAGACGCGCCAGCAGATGGCGGCCATGGAGCAACGCGCCGTTGCCCGAGACGCGGAGACACAGCATCGCGTTGACGTGTTAACCGGCGAGATCAAGGCCACCCGCGCCGTCGCCGAGGCCGCGCTTTCCGTGGCCGTCCAGGCCCGCGATGGCGTCGAGGCCGTCCGTGAAGAGGCCGGCGCGACCCGCCTCGCCCTGGAAGCCAAGATCGAGGAGGCGCGCCGGCAGGCCGGCGCTGGCCGCGACGCCATCATCCACGAGATCAAGGCCCTGCCTAACGGCCTGTCCACCGCCCAACGCGCCGAGGCCGACCGGCTCGACGCTGACCGCGAGGAAGCGATGCTCAACCACCACGTCCTACCCCTGGAGGCCAGCGCCGCCAACTTAGACCGGCGCATCAGCACCCTGGAGCAGCGGTAGCCCCGCCGGGCGACACGAACCCCTGGGCCGCTTCCCGCATCGCCCCGTCCCGTGCGGGCGCGCACGTGACCCCGCGCCACCCGCCATTGACCCGAGCGCATCCGCGACCGCCACCAACAGCACATCCTCGGGATGCTCCACCGGACGGCGACCGGCGCCACGAAGCGCCGAGACCAAGGCCAGACCGCGCAGGCACTCCGCGCTTGGGAGCGTCTTCAACGGGACGAGCGGGAGATAGCGGGTGCCCAATGGCAGAACACCGGCCTGGTCTTCACGACGCGCACGGGCGGTCCATTGGCGTACGGCAACGTCTGGGAGAGTTGGAACGCCGTCTTGGTCCGGGCCGGCGTGGCGAAGCGTGGTCTCCACGCCGAACGGCGCACGGCGGTGAGCCGAGCCCTTGACGCGGGTCTGTCTCTCGTCGAGGTGTCGGAGATGATCGGCGACGCCGACCCGTCCGTGACCATGCGCGTCTACGCCCACCTGTTGGACCCGGAGCGGACGGCAGCCGCCCAGAAACTGGCACAGCGGCTGGCCCTCGACCCCGCTCCGTATGCAACATCGTATGCAGAACCGCCTGCATACGGGCGGAAAGACGCGACCACGCGTGCGCAACCGCCAGAGGCGCAGGACCCGTGAGGGCAAGAGCATCAACGGTTTCCGCCTACGCCCGCAGATGCGCTCCCCGCATCGGCGCCTGCTCCAGCAGCAGATCCTCGCGGCGGGCCCGCGGACGCCTGCGCGGCTCAACGCGGCCGCGGCCAGGGCGTGGTCATCAGCGCGCGCAAGTGCCGGACAATCTCCTCCGGCGTAGGC
>DAHWHT010000130.1 GCA_027335515.1 Clostridia bacterium | reverse complement strand
AAACGGCCCTGCTTCCACCAGCGCCAGGCGGTGACGTAGGCGATGCCTTCCCGGCGGGCCCAGTCCGACAGCTTCATAGACCCAGCAAAGCACATATTTGCGTATATATGACTATGATCTCGTGAGCAGTTGGCTACCCCTGCGCCGCCAGCCAGGACATCGGGCAGACCCTCTCGGTGGTGCGGCCTTCTTCGACAGCGCGCCAGCCGAGATCCCGAGCCTCGATGGCGCGCTGTTCGATGGCTACCTGGCCGGCTTGGCCGAAGCCGGCGGAGCAGTCTCACGGCTCGCAAACCGTGGGCACTGCTCCGACGGCACGGGCGACCGCGCACTCGGTGTCGGGCCGGTTTCCCACGCGCGTACATCGCTCCGGTGGCGCACCGACACGGCACAGGTGGTCCGGTGGATGCCGGGATCTGGCTTGAGGTCAACGACGGCGCCGACTGCCATCACGGCACGTACGTCACCGGGAGCGGCTGCTGCCGTGCGGGCGTTGTCGAGCAGCCGAAGATGTTCCGTTCTTCCGCCGTCGCATGACCCCGCCCACGCTGCGGCAACGGACACGGTAGCCGCCAAGGCCTGCAGGGAGCCGGCTTCTGCCGTTGCAGAACCCACGCCTACAGCGGACAGCCCCCCCGCTTCGCCCACCGCGCCGCCCAGGCATGGGTCCGGCGATAAAAGGCCTGCTCCTGTTTCCCCGCTTGGTCCTGCATCATCACGAGCCCGCTCCAAGCAAAGAACAGGGCCAAGTGTTCGTCCACGGCGAGACCGCAGGCCCCGGCATACCCTTGCCGCCATGCCCGGGCAAAGCATGAGACCGCGGCGGAGATATCCCCACGCTGCCGGTAGTGGAGCCGAAGGATGGACAGCGTGCGGGCGATGTCCGCCCGCGGATCGCCCGCGCTGGCATTGGCCCAGTCGATAATGCCGGTGATGCGCTCGCCATCGGTCAGGACATTCAGGGGATGGTAGTCGAAGTGGACCAGTGCGTTGCTTCGGACGGGCAGCGCGGCGAGCCGGGCGCGTATGCCTCCGCCCTCTGGCCCACTCGCGTCGAGCCAGCCGGTGTTCAGCCCGGGCGGCGGCGCGATGCGGTGCAGCGCGGCCTGCGTCTCGCCGAACAACCTCCCCATGTGACAGAGAGAACCATGGTTGGCGAGGAGCTCGTCCACCAGCGTGTGGCCCGCGCACCAGTCCATCAGCATCGCCGGGCGGTCCTCCCAGGTGCCGACGGCGCGCACGGCGGGCACGGGCAATCCCCCGGAGGCCGCCGCCGCCATGGCACCCGCCTCGCGCCGACAGCGGCCCTCCTGCCCCGCCCGGAGCAGGCGAAGCGCGAAGTCCGCCCGGCCTGCGCGGACCCGCCAAACGAGCGTGTCCGCGCCGCCGGTTGCGGGCTCCACGGCATCGGGCGCGGGCAGATGCAGCGCAGCGAGGATCGCCGTCGGGTTCGGCGCCGACACATGCGATCCGCCTTTCATCGACCCACCCGTCCATTCGGCTCCAGCTGTGTCCGTTTGTGCATCGCGCCCCGATCGCTGCGCCCACGGGCCGCTCGGCAATCGAAATCGACGAACCCCAGGCCCGCCTGTTCCTCGCCTTCCGAGCAGCCCGCCCACCGTCAAGAGGCGGCATGGCCCGTCGAGTTCGTGCAAGGCCCTGGCGGCGACGCTCCTCCACCCCTCCAGCGGCCCGCTCACCGAGCCACGGCCTCCGGGCCGACCGCTCACGCCGGGTCTCCCGTGACCGCCGGTCCCTCGCGCCGGGCGCCTCGTCCCGATCCAGGCCAAGGCCCGGGGGTCTGCGCGGCGCCTTCGGTCAGTCGCCGAAGATGGCATCAACGTCAAGGGAGAATCCAGGCAACTCCGGATCGAGCGGGACGGAGTCCCGGCCCTGGTGCCGCTCGGGGTCCTTTCCGGGCCGGTAGATCTCCACCGCCGATGCCTGGGGGTCGATCAACACCGCCAGCCGTGCGCCGTTGCTCAGATAGACGCGCATTTTGGTCCGCAGGTCCGTGAGTGGGTCGGATTCGGACCGGACTTCGAAGGCGACATCCGGGCACAGGGGAGGGAAGCCCTGACGCTCGCTGCCGCTGAGCGACGCCCACCGTTCCCGCTGCATCCAGGCGGCGTCCGGCGAGCGGCAGGAGCCGTCTGGAAGGTGGAATCCCGTGGAGGAATCAAACACGATGCCCCGCCGCCGTTGCCGATTCCACATCCCCAATTGTAGCAAGACCTCTCCGCTTCGCCGACCGCTGTCGCCGCCCGTCGGAGATACGACGACCATCCCCTCCGGGGTCCGCTCAAACTGATAGCCCGGGTTGTGCTCGGAAAGGTGCAGCAACTCCTGGTCGGTGACGTCATGCATCAAGTCCAATCGGATCGCCACGGTGGCCGTTCACCTCCGACGCCCCATTGTATCCGGACCGGACCGGGCCGGTCGGCGGCAGGCACGGCCGGCCGGCCAACCGCTGACACGAACGCGGGCGCGCGCGCGTTCCCGGAACGGCCCGAGCGGGGTCCGTCCGCCAAACGCACCCGCTGCGAATCTTGATCAGTGCAGCGGCAGCCGCATGCGCACACAGATCGCTTCGCCGCCGATGGCCTGCCAGAAGGCATGCGCGCGAACGTTGCCCGGCAGCACATCCAACTCGACCGCCCCGCAACCCTGCGCCCGCAACCAATCCCGGCACGCCCGAGCCAGGACCCGGCCCACCCCCCGCCGCCGCCAGGGCTGAAAGACGGTGAACTCCGCAATGTGGCCCACGCGCCGCTCCGGCCACATCCAGTCGGCCTCCAGACGCAAAATGGCCAAACCGACCCGCGCCCCGGCGCTCTCACCCCAGAAGGCGTAGCGCGACCGGCCGTTTTCGGCCGACAGCCGGCGCAGATACTGCAGGTGCCAGGCTGGAGGCGGCTCGACCCCCAGATCGCGCCAGTACGTGGCCAGGCGCGCGCCGAACTCAGGGTCGACGCCGACCGCCGCCGCCACCAGGCGCACATCCCGCATCGCCACCGGATTGGCCAATCCACCATCGCCCCCGCGCGCGGATTCGCGTCGGGATTCGCCGCACCTGCGGCCCGTGGCGGAAGGAGACGGCCCCCCGGCCGCATAAGGGATTCCAGCAGGGGGCGCGCGGGAAGGTGGCCAGGCGCAACCGGCGTGCCGCGGTTTGAGTCGCACGGCCCAAAGCGGCCGGGCGGCGGTCACGAAAGGTATCAGAGGGAGGGTACGCGTTGCATTGGGGATACCTGCTCACCGCCTTTGGCGGTGCCCTGGTGGAGTTCGTGGAGGCGGCCATCATCGTCATCGCGGCCTCCACGCTGGCCGGGTGGGGCCCGGCGATCTATGGAACCCTGGCCGCAGCCGGCATCCTGACCGTCGCGGTGGCGGTGCTGGGCGTGGGCCTGCTGCACACGGTGCCGCTGCCGGTGCTGCGCGCGGTCATCGGGGCTTTGCTCTTGCTGTTCGGAGTCAAATGGCTCTCGAAGGCCACCGTGCGCCTGGGTCGGCCGCGCCGCGGCGGCGGACACGACGCTGAGTCGGACGGGGGTTCGCCGCACGCGGCCTTCTTGGCGGCCTTCAACGGGGTTCTCCTGGAAGGCGCCGAGGTCGTCTTCATCGTGCTCGCCCTGGGCGTCACCGGCCGGGCGCTCGGCTCCGCCATCGTCGGTGCGGCGGCGGCCGGGGCGCTGTGCGTCATCGCCGCGGCCGTGGCGCGCGGCCCGCTCAGCCGGGTGCCGGAGGTCGCGCTGAAGTTCGCGGTCGGGATCATGCTCACCAGCTTCGGCACCCTGTGGCTGGGAGAGGCGCTCAAGATCCCCTGGTGGGGAGCGGACGCCTCGGTCGTCTGGCTGGCGCTGGGCAACCTCGCCCTGGCCTGGCTCGCGGTGACCCTGCTGCGCTCCTTCGCACCGGGTCGCGTCCCGGCCGGGGGTGAAGGGGCATGAACGGCATCGCGGCCATCGGACGCTACCTTTGGAAGTTCTTTGTCGGAGACACCCTGCAGGTGCTCGGATTGGCGGTCGCCTTCGTCATCGTCGCCTTCGTCCGTCCCCTTCTCGGGCCATGGGACGGGGTGCTCGCGTTCGCGCTGGTCATGGCGATCGTCTGGATCGACGCGTGGCAATGGGCCAAGCGCCTGAGCCGGTAGGGGCGGCATACCCCGGAATCAGCCTGCCGCCCCGCTCGCGGGGCCGGCAGGCGCCTCGGCCGATTTGGGCAACCGCCGCTTGGCCACCCCATACTCCATGCTGTCCAACAGGGCCAGCCAACTGGCGTCCAGAATGTTGTCCGAGACGCCGACCGTGGTCCAGTAGCCGTCGGGGGCCTCGGTGGCAATGAGCACCCGAACACGCGACGCCGTTCCCTGGCGTCCATCGATGACACGCACCTTGTAGTCCGCCAGCCGCATGTCGCGGACCTCCGGATACGGATCCTCCAGCGCCTTGCGCAGCGCCCGGTCGATGGCGTTGACCGGTCCGTCCCCGTCCGCCACGGTATGCAGCAGACGACCACCCACGCGAACCCGCACCGTCGCCTCGGCGTCCGGCTCCGCCCCGCCGCGCCGCGCCACGGAGATCGTGTAGCCGATCGGCTCCACAAAGGGCCTCTGGGTATGGAGAACACGGCGTGCCAGCACTTCGAAACTGGCGTCGGCCCCCTCAAACTGGTAGCCGGCATACTCCAGTTCCTTCACCCGCTCCAGCAGCAGCCGGCGCCCCTCGGGGGTCACCCACTCCAACCCGAGCTCCCGGGCCTTGTATGCAAGGTTGCTGGCGCCGGAAAGCTCGGAAACCACCACTTCCCTGGCGTTGCCGACCGCATCCGGCGGTACGTGCTCGTAGGTGGCCGGA
The DNA here is from genome assembly GCA_027335515.1 of Clostridia bacterium. The sequence continues at coordinate 4,815 of DAHWHT010000130.1, read as the reverse complement.
TTGCGATTGACCGCGCTGACGTGTACCCCGCCCTTGTGGGCAAAGGCGTTGGGCCCCACATAGGGGGCGCCTGGCACCGGTGGCAGGTTGCAGGCCTCGCTGACCCGCCGCGAGAGCGCCGTCAGTTCCCCGAGCGACGCCGCGGCCCCGCAATCGTACCCGCACTTGAGCACCAGATTGGGCAGCAGCGTCGCCAGGTTGACGTTGCCGCAGCGTTCACCATAGCCGTTGATCGTGCCCTGCACCTGACGGGCACCGCAGGCCACGGCCGCCATGGCGTTGGCCACCGCCAGGCCGGCGTCGTCGTGGGTGTGAATACCCACGGGCAACCCGAAGCGCTCGCGCACCCGCCGCGTCCAGGTTGCGATGTGGTCGGGGAGGCTGCCGCCGTTGGTGTCGCAGAGCACCAGCGCATCCGCGCCGGCCTCGGCCGCCGCCTCCAGCGTCGCCATGGCGTGGGCCCCGCCGTCGGTATCGCCGGCGCCGTCAAAAAAGTGCTCGGCGTCGTATAACACCTCGCGCCCGTGGCGCTTGAGGAAGGCCACGGTATCGCGCACCATCGCCAGGTTCTCCTCCGCTGTCGTCCCCAGCGCCTCGCGCACGTGCAGGAGCCAACTCTTGCCGAAGACCGTGACGGTCTGTGTGCCGCAGGCCAGCAGCGCCCGGACGCTCGCGTCGGCATCGACGGCGATACCGGCACGGCGCGTCGCACCAAACGCCGCCAAGCGGCAGCGCAGCGGCAGGGCGACCGCCTGCTGGAAGAATTCGAGATCCTTTGGATTGCTGCCCGGCCAACCACCCTCGACGTAGTCCACGCCGAAGGCGTCCAGGCCTTGGAGCAGCTGGAGTTTGTCCTTCAGGGAGAGGGAGATACCGACCTGCTGCGCCCCGTCGCGCAGCGTCGTATCGTAGACCTGGATGCGCGCACCAGCCAAGCTGCCACCCCCCCACCGACCAAGGTACCACCGCCCCACCCCGGCCGCAACGCACCCAGGCATCGACGGCGGGCACGGGGCCCCGTTGGGGGACGGGCGCCGCGGCCGGCGTCAGCCTGCGGCTCCCGGTCCCGGGATGAGTTCCCACACCCGATCCGACGGGCGGCCGCTCAACCCGTGACCGCCGAACACATACACCCGGCCGCCCAGAACCGCCGCAGCGCCATAGCACAGGCCTTGCGGCAACCGACCCAGACCGGTCTCCGCGCCGGACGCCGACAGGCCGTACACGCGGCGGTGCACGTGGCCGTGCGCCCCGCAGCCGCCGATCACCAGGCCGGCCCCGGGCAGCGTGGCCCCCATCGCCTTATACAGGGGCCGCGGCAGGCTTCCCACCACGACGGGCCTGCCGCCCCCCAGCGGCACCCATTGAATATCGGCCACGGCCTTCCAACCGTTGGTGCGGCCACCCACGACCAGGATGCCCCCGGAGGCGGCCACGGCCGCGGCATACCGCACCGGGCGCGGGAGGGTCGCCACCTGGCGCACACCCCCAGAACCCACCGCGTAGACGGCGGCGCTGTAGCGGGCGGTACCATTGTATCCGCCCAGACAGTATGCGGTGCCGCCAACGCTGACCCCGGCCAGGTCCGACAGGGGTTGGGGCATGTGGTTCAGGAGGTGGACCGCGCCGCCGGGCTGGTAGCGGTACACCGCCCGGTGTCCGCGGTTGCGCCCGCCGCCGCAAAAGAGGAGATTGCCGCCCGCCGCCACCGCGGCACCGTCGTGGCGGGCGGCCGGCAGGGAGGCCACTTTGGCGATGCGGGCCGGGCGGGCGGCCGACGCCGGCGTGAAGGCATAGATGGACGCGTTGTAGCCCTGCGGGCCGGCGCCGCCGACCAGATAGATGTGCCGGCCGACGGTCGCCGCGGACAGACCCATCAACGGCTTGGGCAACCGCGTGCCCAGGGCCTGAACCCGCACGGAGGACACCGGCCGCACCGCAGGCGGCGCAACCGAAGACGACGACGCCCCAGACCCGGAGGCGCTGTGGCTGGCTGCCGCCGACGTGGCCGCTGAAGACGCCGGCGGCGGTGCGTGGCGGGCGCAGGCCGTCCAAACCCCGGCGCTCAGCCCGATTCCGATGGCCGCCATCGCGGCGAGGCGAACCGGACCGGGGCGGAAACGGCGACGGCGTCTGTGCACGGGCATCCTGACCCTCTCCGCGAACCCGGATCGCGCCCCGGCCACGCGGGTCGGACGCGGGGTGGCGGCGCGCCACCACAGCCACGGCGCCGACCCGGAAACCACCCTAGCCGCCGGTCGTCACCGAGGGCAAGGGGGCCCGCCCCGCCCCATGCGGGCGCATCCCCGACGCCGCAACCCCCGGCGGATTTCCGGTCGGCCCGCCAACGCCGCCAAGGGTTCAGGGGCGGCGGGCCCAGGCGGCTGCCGGGCCTCCGACGGCGCCAACCGGCGACCGCGCCCCCGCGGATGGCGGCAGACGCGGGTGTCCGCCGCCGCCCTGCCGCCGCTGCGGCGCGGCCACCCTCAACGGCCGCAGCGTGGTCCACCCGGCCGGCCGGGAGCGCCGCGCCTGCCTTCCAACGCAACCGGGCCGCCACTGGACGCCGTCGCGCCGTCCACCGCTCCCCAGGACCGTGCCAAAGCGGCCCTTGCCCGCGATCACCACCACCCGTGCCGCCCGCGCCCCTTTTCGGTCCTCCGTCCAGGCTCCGGACGAACACACCCCCACATAGCATGCCGCCGCCGATCACCACCACACCGCCGCGACGGTGCCGCCGCCGCGCGAAAGGGGCTGGATCCCGTATGACACCGCCGCTTGCCCCGCTTCCCGCCGGCGCGACGGCGCCGCCGACCGTGCCCACGGGCATCCCACTTGCCCACCTGGTCGGCGAACTGCCGCACTTCCGACTGCACGGTCCGGCGGATCCGCTGGGCGTCCACGCGCTCGCCTGCCACACCGACCACGTCCGTCCGGGAACCCTGTTCGCCTGTGTCCCAGGCACCCGTCAGGACGGACACGTCTGGGCCGCGGCCGCCGTCGCCCGAGGCGCATCTGCCCTGCTGGTGGCGCACCCGCTGCCCGAACTGGGCGGGATACCCCAGGTCGAGGTCCCCGATGTGCGTTCTGCCATGGCCATCCTGAGCCGCGCGCTGCATGGCCGTCCCGACCGGCGGCTGCTCGTCCTGGCGGTGACGGGCACCAACGGCAAGACGACCACCACCTTCATGCTCCAGGCGATCTTCGCGGTGGCCCAGCGGCCGGTCGGGCTGATCGGCACGGTCTGCTACCGCCTGGGCCAGCGCGAGGTCCGTTCGCCCCTGACGACGCCGGATGCGCCAACGCTCTATGGCATGCTGGCCGAGATCGCCGACGCGGGCCTACACGGCGTCGCCCTGGAGGCCAGTTCCCACGCCCTGGCCCAGGGGCGCCTGGAGGGTCTGGAGGTGGACACGGCAGTCTTCACCAACCTCTCCCGCGACCATCTCGACTACCACGGAAACGCCATGGCCTACTTCGCCGCCAAACGGCGCCTGTTCCGGCCGCGCGGCGGCTCCAAGACGCACCCGGCCCTGGCGGTGGTCTGCACGGACACCGCGGCCGGGCGATTGGTGGCGCGGGAAGCGCGCGGCCACCGCCGCCTGGTCACCTTCGGCATCCAGTCGCCGGCCGATGTGCGGGGCCGCCACCGTCCACGCAACCGCGGCGCGTCCCTGCAGGTCGAAGGCGACTTCGGCCGTCTGGAACTGCGGCTCAACCTGCCAGGGCCCCACAACGCCCAAAACGCCCTGGCGGCCTTCGGCGCGGCGCTCGGCAACGGGGTGCACCCGGAAAGCGCCGCGCACGCCCTGGAGCATCTGCCACCCGTACCGGGTCGGTTTGAAGCGGTGGCCCTTGGCCAGGACTTCCAGGTCGTCGTGGACTTCGCGCATAACCCCGCCGGTCTGGCCGCCGCCCTGCAGACGGCGCGTCGGACCTGCCGGGGTGCGCTGACCGTCGTCTTCGGCTGCAAGGGAGGCGACGGCGACGCCGAAAAGCGGGCGCGCATGGGCGAACTCGCCGGCCGGTACGCCGACCACGTCCTTTTGACCACCGACGACCCGTACGCCGAGGACCCGGCGGCGATCGCCGCCCAGGTGGCCGTGGGACTGCGTCGCGGCGACGCGCGCTGGCGGACCGTGCTCGACCGGCGGCAAGCCGTGGTGGAGGCGATTGGCGCCGCGCGCCCGGGCGACTGCGTGCTGGTCGCCGGCCGCGGCCACGAGACACGTCAGGCCGTGGCGACGGGCAGCGTCCCCTTGGACGACCGCGCCGTATGCCGCTCCGCCCTGGCCGAACGCCTGCGGGCCGCGCCGCTGACCGCGCCGCAACCTGGGCAGGCCGCGATCGACTGAGCGCGGCCGGGCGTCTGAACCTCCCACGGCTAAAGCCGGGGGGTTCTGGGCATGAGCACCGCACCCAGGTTCGGACGGGCTTGATGTTCCGGAAAGAAGCGCGCACGCAGATTCATCAGCGACAGGCAGCGAACAAGAGCCGCCCGGCGCGTGGTGCCGGGAGACTCTTGTAGGTGAGGTTACCTCAAAAGGGCCCGAAGACTTCTTCCACCTGGGCCAGGGACCGTGGGTGGCCCGCGGCTCGGACGTGGACCAGCTCCTGTTCCGGATGGTGTGCCTCGTGCTTGACCATCGCCAGCAGGACGGCAATGCCCCCCCCCCCTTTCTGCCATACTGGGTGAGACACGGAACCTCCCTATTTGAAGCTCCTCGAGAGCGGAGAGAGAGGACGAACAGATGAGCGGGACACAAGGGCTGAACGGGGTTGCAGGGAGGGGGCGGGGCATAGACGCGGTCGCAG
>DAHWHT010000129.1 GCA_027335515.1 Clostridia bacterium | reverse complement strand
CGAGAGATCGGTTTGTACACATTTTTCTAACCAGGCAGTGTGTCCTTTCGTTCGGTACGTCTCGGGTCGACGCCAGCGAACGCGACCAGGGCAACGACCGGCACGGGCTTGAACCCGGCCTTCGTCCACCTGCAGACGGTCGGAGCGGCAAGCCGGTGCGCACAGCCGCCTCGCAACCCGACATCGACCACGCCGGCAGAGACACCCGCCGCCACCCTGCGCCGGCGATGCAACAGGAGCCCTCGCCCCGTGTCGCGAAGTACGGAGGGGCGGCGCCGCGGCGATATGCCCCTCAAGCGGGTTGGATCGCCGCCTCCAGCGTAGGTCGTGTTCCCCCACGTCCTGCGGGATCCGTGCGCGGCGGCGAGCCATGCCGAAACGTGGGACCGGCGGGGGATGGGCACGATGAAGCCACGAGCCAACACCGGCCCCCATTCGTCACAAGACGACGTCCAGCTGGCGCTGGCGGGTATGGGCGCCGACGAACTGCGCCAAGTGGTGCACGAGATACTGGCCGAACTCGACGATCGTACGCGCGAGCGCCTGGCAGGCGCGATCCTTCATCGAGGGGCCCATGTTGCCTCCGGCGGGCTTCCGGCGGCCTTGGAGGACTCGGAAGTGGCCGAGGTGCTTGCGTTCGCCGAGGCGGCCAGGCGGGCTGGGCACGCTGACCCCGCGGAGGTCGACGACCGTCTGCGCCGTGGTTCGGACGCGTTTCTGCGCAAAGACTACGGCTCCACATACCAGATCTTCGATGCCCTGCTTCAACCGATCGCCGATGCCGATGTCGATCTCGGCCAGGATGAGATGATCGACGAGGTCCTCGCCGTCGACGCCAAGGAGTGCGCCCTGCAGTACGTCGTATCGGCTTACATGACATCGGAGCCTGGCCGAAGGGCAGAGGTGGTGCGCGCGGCCATCGCCAAGATGGGCGGCGCCGGCTACTTCTGGGAACCGATCAAGGAGATGGAGCGCGCGGCCGTCGAACCCCTCCCAGGGCTGGCCGACTTCCTCCCCGCGTGGCGAGCCATGGTCGAACCCGAAGCGGCCGGGGCACGCCACGGCTCCTGGGATAGCGAGGCCGACCGCTGGCTGCGCGAAGTCGTCCGGCGCATCGAGGGCCCAGGCGGGCTCGCGAACGTCGCCCGGTCGACAAGGCGCACCGGGGATCTGCAAGCCTGGTGCGAGAGCCTGATAGAGGCGGGAGAATGGAAAGCTGCGCTTGCGGCGTTCGAAGAAGCCGCGGACATCGCGTCCGACCAGGTGTCTGCGCGCGGCGGGTTCCTCGACGGGGCGGCGCTCGCCGCGCAGGAGCTGGGGACAAAGGACGTATCCCCGTGGCTTGAGCGGGCTTGGCGTACCGAGCCGACCATGGCTCGCCTGTGCCGCTGGCTCGGAGCGGCAGGCTCCAAACCCTCGTTTCATGAGCGCGTGGTTGAGGCATTGCGGGTGTGTCCGCCGCAAGCCCTGCGCCAACGCGCCTTCCTCCACGCGCTGCAAGGTGATATGAAGCAGGCGGCCGAGTTGCTCGCGGCCGCGCCCGGCCTCGGCTGGTCGGACAGAGACCACCCCGGGCACCTGCTCTTCCCCTTGTTCCAGGCGCTCCTTCGTGGCGGGGCGCCCTCCCGCCCATCCATCGGGCCCCCCGGTGGCGGCCCGGACGTCGACGGGCTCGAGTTGTGCACCGCCGAAGGCGACGACGAACCACAACTGACGACGCCCAAGATAGACGACCTCCTCCGCGATGCCGGCGTCGAAGGCGCTTCGGACGCCGCGGTGCGCAGCGCCGTGCTCTGTGCCATGCGGAAAGCCGCCGAAAAGCGCGTCGCCGGGGTCACCGAGCAGAAACGTCGACGGCATTATGGACACGCCGCGTCACTGGTCGCCGCCTGTGTGGCGTGTGACGGATCCAGGGAGATGGCCCGATGGGCCGCGACCCTTCGGAAGGGGCATCGCCGGTTTCCAGCCCTTTGCGCCGAACTCGACCGGCGCGTGGGCTGCGAATGACCACCAAGCGAACCAAGAACGGGGACGACGGTCACACGTGGGAGTTCAGGGCCCGTTTCCGCCGGCACAGCTTCGGCTGGAAATCTCAGCCTGCGATCCAACGGATCAAGCAGGCAGTGGGCGAGATCAAGAAGGTCGCCCGCCGCGATCCGCGGCTCGCCGCGGAAGGCGCGGTGCTTCTTATTGAGCGCCTTTCACCGGCGCTTGAGCAGGTGGACAGCTCATCGGGTGCCATCGGCACCGCCGTGAACCACGCCTTGGACGACCTCGTTCCGATCATCGCACGGGCGCAAACGGACGCCAAGACCCGGGCTTCCTGGCTCGAACGCCTCTGGGAGGCGCACGCCGCCGATGCGATACCCTACATCGAGCGGCTTGCCGACCACTGGGGAGAGCTCTGCGGCTCGCCGGAGGTCGCCTCGGAGTGGGCCGACCGGCTGCTCGACCTTACCCGCAAGGTGCTGAGCCCGGATGGGAATGTCCGCAACTACTTCCACGGCACGAGCGCATGCCTGGCGGCCCTCTACCACGCCGGGCGCTACTCCGAAATCCTTGAGGTTCTACAGGACGAGCACCTTTGGTCCTATCGGCTCTGGGCCGTGAAGGCCACGGCCGCAATGGGCAAGACAGCCGAGGCCATCCGCTTGGCCGAGGCGTCGCGCGGCCCGTGGACAAGCGACGCGGAGGTCGACGCGCTCTGCGAGGAGATGCTCCTCTCGTCCGGCCTGGTCGACGAGGCCTACACGCGCTATGGCCTGCGGACAGACACCGGCGGAACGTATCTCGCGACGTTCCGCGCCGTCGCCAAGAAATACCCACACAAGCGACCCGAGGAGATTCTGGGGGACCTCGTCCGTACGACGCGGGGCGCGGAGGGCAAGTGGTTCACCGCCGCCAAAGAACTCGGCCTCTATGCGCTCGCCGCCGAGCTCGCCCGCACCTCGCCCTGTGATCCGAAGACCCTCGCGCGGGCCGCGCGCGACCACGTGGCGACGCAGCCCGCTTTCGCCGTCGACGCCGGCTATGCCGCGCTCGACTGGCTTTCGCGCGACTTCGGCTACGACGTTACCGGCGCCGACGTCTGGATGGCATACTCGGCGGTGATGGAGGCGGCCGAAATGCTCGGCAAGGCTGCGGAAACGAAGGGGCGTCTTCGCGACCTCGTCCAGAGCCACCCGGGCTTCGTAGCCGAGGTCCTCGGCCGTGAGCTGCAGATCCCGCGGTGATCCCGCGGCGTCGCCTTGGTGGCCCATGATGGTTCGATGGACCCACCAACACAAGACCGTGGAACGCCGCGCACTGCGGCCCGCGCTTTCCTGATCGCGCCGGCGAACACGGGTGGCGCGGATGGGCGGCTGGCGGGATAGGGGCCGCACCGTTCAAAGGCCCTCCCCCGTATCCGCCGCGCCCCGCCCATCCGTCCGCCGCGGTCGCGACGGGGACACGCGACGGATCAGGTCGCCTCTTCATACAACGCCTGGCCACGGTGCAGTCGTTCGGCAATGTCTACGGTTTGCAGGAAACTGCGCTGGGTCGGCGCGTGCGCCGCGACGTATCGTGCCAACGCGATCAGCGCGATCCGTCCCTCGGGGGCCCCGTTCCACTGCTGCCACAGCCGAAAGCCGGCCTCAAGCATCTGGAACGTATGAAAGGCCGCGTCCTCCCGAACGACGACCTCCGCCAGAGCGGCCAGCAGGTCATCTGGTGGCAGGGGCAACTGCAGGTGGCGCGCGGTCAGCCGAGACGCCACCTGCAGCTGCCCCTGGGCGCTCGTCGCCGCCAACAACCGCCCGCACAACTCCGACCCATCGGCCGGCAGATCCGCCAGGTCGCGCCCCTGCCCCTCCCCGGGGATACGGGCCGGTGGCACGTTCAGAAACCGGTCCTGGTACACCGAAAGAGCCCCGTGGAACACACCGCGCAGCACCTCGGGCGAATCCGTGCGCTCCGTGGCGTGGTGCACGGCCTGGCAGTAGGTGAAGGTGTGAAGCGCCCGGTCCCAGTCGCCAAACTCGTTGCTGACACCGAAGCGGGCGATGCGGAGCGCCGCGGCGTGGGCAACCGCCTGTGCGAGGTCTGCGGGCCGCGCGCCGTCCCGCAGCGCCTCCAGCAGGGCCCGGACGACGGCCTTGGGTTCATCGCCGAGCACCGCGTGCGCGAGCGCCGCGGTGTCGCTCCTTCGGCGGCCGCGCCCCTGCCGCAGCGCATCGGAAATGGCGTCCTCAGCCGCCCGAACCAGACCGACCAGGTCGAACCGACTGTGCCAGGCGCTCGATTCTTCAGCGCCACGCGCGCCGACCATGCCGGGCACCGTCGTCGGCAGCGCTGCAGCCCGGCCCTCATCACCGATCAGTTCCGCGAGCTCGAATGCCTTATTGGTAAAATCGAGCGTATGACCGTTCTCGGCGTAAATGCGATCCGTCACGGCGGAAAACAGCGCGTCAGCCAGCTCCGCGTCGCTCGACCCCACCGCAAGCATCGTCTGCAGCGTACGCTCGGCGCCGTCCCGGTGACGTGCCTGGGTCCAATGCCGCATCCACCCTTTGGCAACGGCCGGGTCGATGGTCGCGCGCTCCAAGGGCTGACGGGTCCGGTGTGGAGACTGGCCTGCGGCATCACCGGCCGCCCGCGTGATGCCCTGCGCCAGGGTCAAGGCGGCCAACCGTTGGGGCAGCAGCGGGGCCACATGTGCCATGGCGGTCAAGATGACGAGGCCGGATCCGAAGGCGTCGCGGTTGGCGGTACCGAAGCGCCCGGCGACGCCGGCCAAGGTCTTCGGAGCGACTCCCAGGCCGAGCAGGGCCTGCGTCGCCTTGACCATCACCAGGGAGAGGTTCATCGCCATGCCTTCCTCAAGACGACCCTTCCAGTAGGCCGCTGGATCCCTCCGCGCCCGCGGTCGGACATAGACGTCGGGGCCCACTACCTGCGCCTCATAGGTCGCCGCATCGTCCGCGAACAAGTCGAACGTGCAGCCGGACGCCAGATCAAACCGAGCGTGGTGCCAGTGGCAGGTCAAAACCCCGTCCTGTAGCGTGCCGCGGCTCAGCGGAAATCCCATGTGCGGGCAACGGTTGTCCAACGCGAAGACCCTACCATCGTGGAAAAAGAG
>DAHWHT010000071.1 GCA_027335515.1 Clostridia bacterium | reverse complement strand
TGTTGTCCTGGAGTGCGAGCAAAATCCCGATCAGCCACAAGGGACGTTCCGAACCCGGCGGGTCTGACAGAAGACGGGCGGAACACAACTTGTGCGGGCGGAAACGGGTCACAAAGCTGGCAGGAGTGCTCTCCGGGAGGTGGAGGTCGAGCGTGTGGCCCTCCACAGACGGTGAAATGACAGCGATGGCGCCATCCCACGGCCACGGTTCCACGCGCATTGGCTGTGGGCCCTGGATGTTGATGAACTTGCCGCGATGAAACACGACGCCGATGGAGTGTATGGACTTGGAGGGCAGCATGTCCACCAGATCGGCCGTGCAGGAGGGCCAAAAGTAAGGCGATACGATCCCGCCGGGCCAGTCGTCACAAGGCGTCCTGGGTTCGTAGCACAGACGTGTGTTCATGGGGGATCCGAGGGCGAACACTTTGACCCCTTCAGGGCCGCCCTGGTAATATGCCAGAAAGCTCTCTGCGCTCGCACGGTTGCGCTCGGACCAGGAGCGATCCTGTGTGCCGGTCACGTCAAAGCACCAAATGTCCCAGCCCATGGCGCGGACGGCGCGGACAAGTCCAAGAATCTGAAGGCTTCCCTGCCCACCAACGTGGGGGTCGAAGAGCAGCGGAAGTTTGTCGGTTGTGCCGTCTGCCCATGCGATCAGGGAATCGCGTGCGGCAGGATGCAGTTCCAGCGCCAGTACGCGATAACCGAGGGGGTCAAGGTCGGCAGTAATACCCGCGAGCATTTGCGGAACCTCGCGGGTCCCCTCGGTGGCGCCGATGAAGAGAATGTCGCTACGGGTGGCAATCTCGCGTATGGCTTCACGAACCCGTTCCGGCAAGCGCAATGTCGCGAGGCCCGGGACGCTGGGGACCGGCTCAGCCACGAAGGGCTCGGCTGACATGGGCTATGCACTTCTTGGCCCTCGCGGCGTCTCCTGCCAACGCAAAGAGATGCGTCACGCTGCATGGCAGCCCGGGAGGCGGCCCAGGCCACCCGTCGGCCCACCCGCGGCCCGCGCTCCCGCCTCAGCGGGGCCCGCGCACGCTGCCATACCACGCCAGGTTGCGCCGCCCTGTGATGACAGCCCGAGCACCGAGGGTGGCCACCGCGAGGATCGCCAGCCCACTGACCTCCCACCAGCGGTGCCACCAGATCTGCAGCCCGGCCTTGCGGTACCAGGGCGTGCTGAGCCAGCGGTCGTGGGTGACCACCGCCTGCCGGCAGGTGGTGGTCACCACGCAAGGAACGACCACCCCTCCCGCGGCCACCGCCGCGGGCGGGTCCACCGGCGTGACTGTGGGCACTGCGACCGTCTTGGGCGACTTCGCCGTTGTAGTCTCCGTTGCGGATTCCGCCGCCGAAGTCGTGCTACTAGCCGGCGTCACCTGGCTCGCAGTCACCTTCCCGCCGTCCGTGGTCGCGGCAGCCGTGCTCGACGCCGGTGCCAGTTTGGGCGCGACCGTCGGAGTCACGGGCTGCTGCGGGGCCGCCTGCGCGGGAGGAATCGCCTTTGGCGCCGTCACCGCCTGATCCGCCGTGCCACCCACGATGGTTGCGGGATCGCTGACTAAGGCCTTGGGAAGGAAGGGGGGCCACGTCGGCGGCATCGCGGCATGATAGACGGTGCCCGCCCCGTCATACTCATTGACCCACTGCAGGAACATCGTCGGATTGACCCCTGCCGCCTTCATCCCGGCCGCAACCGTGGGAGAGAGGTTCACCCACTCCGAAACGGCGGGCACGCCATCGAGGCTGTTCCAGTGCTTCAGAACCGCCGCGAGCTCGGCGTAGTTGTCCATGGTCGCCGAAGGATACCCCAAGGACTGGGGGGTGATCCCGATCACGGCATAGCCGCCCATGCAGCCACTGAAGCCGCCGACCAGGCCGATATCGACAGCGCCGCCAGCAGCCTTACTGCCGACCAGCTGCACGGCCGTCACAGTACACGTCGGCATGGCGGCGCTCGCCACCGCCACACCCGCGCCACCCGCGAGCACGCCGGCAGCGGTGAGTCCCGCCACCAGCGTCCTGGCGACCATCGTCCCACTCCACATCATGCCCACCGCCTTCCCGCGGCTCGCCAATCTCTGTTGGCGACCACCGCATCAGCCCCCTGCCGCGTCCTGCCAGGGGGCTGGGCGCAGCAGGAGTGGCGCCCGTCCCTGGGCGAACCCACCCCTGCATCGGCGCCCCGCCACGTGCCCTTGAGCCGGCGGCCCACGCCCCACCGCGGGCGCATCAGAACGGCGCGACCAGCGCGCGGTGCCCAACGGCAAACCACGCCGCCGCGGGCCCGGCCACCTGGCGCCACGTGGCGGGCAGTTGAGGTGCCGATGTTGAGGTAGCGGCGACACTATGCCGCAGGTAAGAACAGCTTGGCGAGCAGGCCGATGATGGCCACGCAGAGGACTCCGATAAACCACCGCTGATCGGTGCGCAGGCGGTCGATCTTGCCGTCCAGTGTGGTGTACTGGCGTTCCATCTTCCCGTCCAGTGCCTTCATGTCGGCGCGGAGGTCGGAGAACTGCTCCTTGACCTCGGCGATTTGCTCTTTGACCTCGGCGCGGAGGTCGGAGAACTGCTCCTTGAGCTCGGCGATTTGCTCCTTGACCTCGGTGCGGAGGTCGGAGAACTGCTCCTTGACCTCGGCGATTTGCTCCTTGACGTCGGTGCGGAGGCCCGCGATGTGCTCCTTGACCTCGGCGATTTGCTCCTTGACGTCGGTGCGGAGGTCGTCCTGCGCCCGGCGGACGTCGTCTAGGCGCTGCAGGCCCAGCCATTCCGATGGTGTCTGCGGTCCCTGCGACCCGCCTGGTTCGCGGCTCGCCGCCGCCTCCGTCGCGGCACTCAACCTGCCCACCACCCTGCTTTGAGGAAGGGCTCCCCACATTGTCCCGTATCCCAGCCTACTTTGGTCAGGGACAGTCAACAAGGCCGTCCCGCCCGCCTCAGGCGAACCGGGCCAGCGCGACCAGCGCGGTGCCCACCGCGATCCAGGGCGCCATCGGCACCGCCATGTGGCGCCAGGGCAAACGGCGCACCCGGCGCCAGACGATCCAGGGGATAAGTCCCAGGGCGCAGAGCATGTGGCCCACGGCAGGACCCGCGAACGCCGCGGTGGGTCCCAAGATCGCCCCGATGGCCATGGCGAGCTTCGCGTCGCCCGCCCCGAGCCCGGCGTAGCGGACCGCGACCCACCAGAGCCCGCCAGCGGCGATCCCCTCCGCCCCGGTCAGGAGCCCCGGGAGTCCGTGCAGGGCCGCGCCGAGGATCAGCCCGCCGGCCGCGGCGGCCGCCACGGCCCAGTTGCGGATCACGCGCCACCGCAAGTCGGTGTAGGAGGCAACGGCGAGCAGCGCCGCCGCGAGGATACCCGGCAGCCTGTCTACGGATGCCCCCTCCCCTCAGGGTGGCGTGACATACGCCTTGGCCCACGCCGTCGTCCCGAACTCGAAGGTCTGCCTGCCCCGGCTGAGGATCTGCAGGATCGGGACGGTGGAGCGGACCTCCACCTGCACCGTGCAGTGCGCGCCGGAAGGGATGGCGGCGAAGGAGACCGTCTGCAGCGGCCAGTAGGCGAGGTTATCGCCCCAGGCGGTGGCGGCAGCCTCGGGCCCGGCCGTCGTGTCCACCGCCACCGTCTCCTTGTAGACCTCGCCACGGGCGTCGACGTACTGGGTGATTGTGGCGCGCGAGGCGCAGGCCAGGGCGGCGGCGTCCGTCGCGGACTGCACCCCGGCGTGCTCGGCATAGGCGATGGCCAACCCAGGGATGACCAGCAGGAGGATCAGGACCAGCCCGAGGAAGAGGACCCCGAGCACCAGCGCCTGCCCGGACTCAGCGCGCAAGGCCATACCACACGACGGCCCCGAGCCCAGCCGCCGCCGCGGCCAGGCCGTAGGGCATCGCGGCCAGGTGCCAGCGCGTCTCCGTCGGTAACCGCATCCGGCCCGGGTGGATCGCGGCGTTAACAAGGGCAGTCACCACCCAACCGCCGTCGGCGAAGGGGAAGGGCAGCAGATTGGTGGCAGCCAGGAGCACCTGACCGATCGCCAGCCACAGCAGCCACTCGGCGGGCCGGACCAGCCACAGCGCGACGCCGAGTAGTGCGGCGATGCCGTTGGCGGCGGGGTCGGCGAGGTGGTTGAACAGGCGCCGCCAGAGGCCCCAGCGGTAGAAGCCATGCTCGCCCATCCCCACCCCGCCGGGCCAGGTGTGGATCACCCCAAGCCCTCGCCGGCCGAGCACCGGGCCCACCCCGAGGTGCCAGCGCCGGGCCCGCTGGCCGCAGGCCCGCATCGCCGCGTAGTGCTCCGCCGCGTGCACCGCCGTGCCCAGGACCAGGGCGACCAGCAGGCCGAGCACAACCGGAACGATCATCGGCGGTCCCCCCATCTACCGCCCGGCCCGTTCGGCGGCCGCCCCAAGTCTCACCCATGCATCGCGCGCTCTCGGGTGCAATCGGCTGCCCGCCGCCATGCCGCCGCCTGATCGTCCTGTCCGGCATCCGTCAGCCGCTCGGCCTCCCGCGTCAACGCCTCGATTTCACCGTCCACGCTCTCCCCCATGATCCGCGCTACCTCGGCCAACGCCAACAGCACCTCGTCCAAGACGATCCCCCCTCGTGGATTACTGTAGGCGGGTGGATCAGCCTACGGTCGCCCCGCCCCTTCCGCCCGCCGATTACCAGGCGAGTTCGACCAGTGGTTCATCGGCCCGCAGCCACTGCAGGTCCTGCACGCCCGCCGCTCGCATCCTCTTGCCGGCTCCCGCGTTGAAGACGGCGAGCCACAACCGCCGCGGTTGCACTGCCCCTGGGATGCGGCGGCAGTCGCGGCCACGAGAACGGCCGTCTCTATCCCACTCGTCATCGAGCGCATGCTCGTCCCTGTCCGCCAGCAGCCCCTCCGGGGCAGCCGGCCAGGCCAGGACGGCGGCGAGCAGGGCCCCGCCGCCGCCGGTCCGCCGCGACCCTCCGCGCTCCTTCAACAAGGCCAGGCGCCCGAACTCCAGGGCATCCTGCAAGGACAGGGGGACATAGACGAATCCAGGGGATGTGGTCGGCCAGATTGGATTCGCATCCGCCCGCACGGTGCCTTCCCAGAGAATCGCATCTATCCGTCGCAGGGTTGTCCCGTGAAAGACAAGTACCTCTCCCCCCGCTTCTGAAACCTGGGGTTGTGTTCGTATTGTTCCGTGTGCCATATCGCCTTCCGCCATCCCAGTTCACCCTCCGCCGACGCCCTGGCCTCCCGCAACCAATCCAGCACTTCCTGCTTCGCCAGGTTTGGAACGCACGGATTGGACAGAAAGCCCGCACGGGCCTCTGGGTTGGTGAACAAGGCGCGCACCGCCGGCCAGGTGGGCGTCTGCCCAGCCTCGTGCAGCCCGTAGGCGATGATGCATAGAAGGTGATCCTCGTGCACGGCCCCATCTCCCCCTCTCAGGACTGGAAGCGACGAATGCGGCCCGCGCCCGGTTGATTTCAGCCGCGCGAGACCGCCCTGGCTGAAACAGACCCCTGCCGTGGTGGCCATACTGTGGGGCGTCGTGTCCGGATCACTCCTCTGGGAAGACGGCCGCGGCCTGGAGGTTGAAGACCTTGCTGCCCGGCCCGGAGCCGGGGGCGAGAAGGGACGCGATCGGTGGGAAGAGGTTGATCTCCTCATAGGTGAGGACGACGGTGACGGTACCCCCGGGCTGTCCCGGCGCACTGCAGGAAGCCTGGAAGTCCCAGGTCCCGTAGTTCTCGGGCGCACCCGTCAGGGTGCTCACATACAGGCCGTGCGCGAGAGCGGCCTGAGCTGCGCCCTCGGCGTCAGAAAACCAGTTGGAGTTACCCTGGCCGCACTCGATCGCCGCCAGGCGGGCGCTGTCGCGAGCGGCGTTGGTGACGATGGCCTTGGCGATGGCCCCCATGCCGAAGGCCATGGTCGCCATGAGGATGCCGATGAGGATCGGTAGCACCAGGACAGTCTCGATGATGGCCGCCCCGCGTTCGTCCCGCACGCGTTCCCTGGCGGCCCGGCGGGCACGGCGCGAACCGAGCAGCACCTCTCCGACCAAGAGGCCGCCCCCCACCGCGAATACCAGCACCACGACCAACACTCTCCCACCCCCTCGCGGGCGGGAGGAGGGCGTTCAGCACGCCCCCCTCCCGCCAGGCTCACGCGCAGGACGTCGCCGAACCGGCGGCCGTCCCGGTCAGGCAGTTGGAGATCCCGTTGAGGTTGGAGAGGAGACCCGCCTTGACCGCGACGAGTCCGACCACCGCGAGCATCGCGATGATCGCCACCACGATCACATACTCGGGCACCTCCGCCCCGTGCTCTTCGGAGAGGGCCCGCCGCAGCCGGTCCGCCAGGCGGCCCAGGAACATCGCCACCCGCAGCGCCAGCATCCTGTCACCCCCTCTCAGGGCCGTAGCAGCACCTCCGGCCGAAGGGCAAGCAAAAACGCACCCCAGTGGGAGCGCGCCTCCTCGCTGCCTGATGCACTCGGCAAGAGGCGGAGCCCCCCCGCCGCCAGGCTCACTTGCAGGAACTCGCCGTACCCGAAGCCGTCCCGGTCAGGCAGTTGGAGATCCCGTTGAGGTTGGAGAGGAGACCCGCCTTGACCGCGACGAGTCCGACCACCGCGAGCATCGCGATGATCGCCACCACGATCACATACTCGGGCACCGCCGCCCCGTGCTCTTCGGAGAGGGCCCGCCGCAGCCGGTCCGCCAGGCGGCCCAGGAACATCGCCGCCTGCAGCACCAGCATCCTGTCACCTCCCTTCGGGGCCGAAGCAGCACCGCCGCCCCGGAAATGGCGGCGGCAAACGAAAACGCGCCCCCGGGGACCGGAAGCGCGCCTGCTCTCCTCACGGGTTGCGGAACACTTCAGGGGTGTGGACTGAGGGCGGATGTCACCATGGTCAGGGCGGGATAGGCGAGGATGAGGATGATGGTCGGCATGATGAAGACGGCCACGGGGAGGATGATCGCCGCCCCGGCCCGGTTGGCGTGCTCGCGCGCCCCCTCGTTGCGCTGCCGGCGGATCGTGACGGACAGGTCGCGCAGCACGGTTGCCGTGCGCGAACCGAAGCGGCCGGCGCGCACCAGGGCGTCGACCACCGTCTGCACGTCCTTGTGCCCGAGGCGCTGGGCCAACCCGCCGAGGGCGTGCTCGTTCCACTGCCCCATGCCGCG
>DAHWHT010000053.1 GCA_027335515.1 Clostridia bacterium | reverse complement strand
TGCCGACTGGGCGGCACTGCGCGACGGCGCCCCGAATGCCACGACCGTCACCGCCCTGGCCGCGGCAGCGCTGCCCGCGGCGCTGCTGCGCTTTTGGTTGCGCCACCTGACCGGCCAGCTTGAGGCGGCCGCAACCATCGGGCTGCTGCTGGTCGGCGGGGGAGCCCTGCTGGCGGCGACGCGGCGGGCGACCGCGGCGGCCGCCGACGGCGAAACGCCCGCCCTTCCCCCCTGGCTCGCCGGTGCGGGAGGGGTCGCCGCCGGGCTGCTTGCCCTGCCGGGGATTTCCGTGGTGGCGGTGTTTTGGGCCACGGCCGTCGTGGGCCGCCTGCCGCGGTCGGAAGCGCTGCGGTTCGCCCTGATGGCGGCGGCCCCCACCGCGGCCGTCGGCGGTCTGCTGTGGCTGCCGGCGGCGCTGGGCCATGGCGCACCCGCCATGCTGCCGGCCGCGCTGGGGGCGTGCGCGGGGGCGTGGGCCGGGGCCCGACTGCTGCGCGCGTGGGTCGCACGCGACGACGGTGCGGGCTGGATCGGCCTGTGCTCCGTACTGGGCGCGCTGCTCCTGGTCCTGGGGGTGTTCGCCTCGTGAGGGAGGTCTTCACGACCCGGCGGCTGCGCGACCACCTGCAGGCGTGGCGCACGGCGCTTGGCGACGCGGCCACCGCCCTGGCCGCCCGGCCGCTGCGCTTGATCTGGACGCTGCTGATCAGCCTGGCCTACATCGCCGCGGCGCATCCGCTCCTGGCCTACGACCACGCGTTTTGGATCCATGCCCGCACCTGGTTCCACGCCAACTACCAGGTGGACTACGGTGAGGGACCTCTGTTCAACGAAGAGGTCATGCTGCTGCACGGTCTCAACTTCTACCGACTCGACCAGCGGCCACCCTTCATCGTCGGCAACTACCCCCCGGTGTTTCCGGCGCTAGCCGCCCTGTTCATGCACTTTTACGGGCCCACCTTCACCGCCGGGCGGTTGGTGTCCACCCTGGCCATCGTCGGCTCGACGATCCTGATCGGCTGCATCGTCTGGCAGGGGACGGGCCAGGCCATCGCCGCCGCCATCGCCGCCGGCCTCTTGCCGACCATGCCCGGCATCTACTCCTGGGGTCCGTTCAACCGCGTCGACTCCCTGGCGCTGTTTTTCTCCCTGCTGACGGTCTGGGTGGTCCTGCGCTACGCCGGCACCCGACGCGTGTGGTGGGCGGTGCCCTGCGCCTTGCTCACCGTCTTCACCCGCCAATCGATGGTCGACGGCATCTTTGCCGCCTACGTCTATCTGCTGTGGCGGGACTGGCGCAGGGGCCTGGGCGTCGGCCTGGCCACGGCGGCCGGCATCTTTGCCGGTTTTGTCGGCCTGCAGGTGTGGTCACACGGCGCCTTTTACGTCAACGCCGTGGTCGACAACGAAAACGCCTGGAACTTCGGTGCGGTGGTCGGCAACTGGCACAATTGGATGGGTGGCTCGGGTCGGTTTATCTTCCGCCTGGGTCTGGGCGGCTCCGCACTCGGATTGGCGGCAACGGGCAGCCTGTTGTGGCCGGTCTGGTTGGCTGCGTCCGTCGGAGTCTTCGCCACGATCGGCAAGGTTGGGGCGGCCATCAACTACTTCTTCCCGCTCTATGCGGCTGCGGCGGCGTGCGTGGGCGTGCTGATCGCCCGGGTGCGGCGCCTGGCGGCTCGGGCACCCTGGCCCGTGTGGCCGCTGGAACTACTGCTGCCCGCCATGCTGTTTGTCTTCATCCACGGCCAACCGCCGCGCTGGGTGCGGCTGGCGCCCCTGGCGAGCCAGGCCCTGGCGCGCATGGGCCCGTACACGCTGCGCCAGTCGCCGGCGGCCGCCGGGGGCGGCGCCAACGACCTTGGGCCCAACAACCCGGGAAACGTGGCCATGATCCACGCCCTGGCCGCCATCCGCGGCCCGGTGCTCGGCCTGGACTTCCCGTGGGGCGTGGCGGTCCAGGCGGGCCACACCATGCAGTGGCAGCCGTTTGAACTCGGCACGGTACACGCCGACGGGCATTGGAGTGCGGCGCCCCTGCTGCAGGCGATCGACGGCGGCTACTACGCCGCGGTCTTCTACCGCAATCTCGGACAGATCAACGGCTACCTCGGCGCGCCGCTCGGCTCCCGGGTGCAAGCGGCGGTGCAGGCCCACTACCACTTCAACCGCTCGGTCGCCGGCTTCCAGATCTGGCGCCCGAACCGCTCGGGCGGCATCGGACACTTTACCCTCGCCCACCCGGTCGCCGCGCCCCGCCCCCTCGCGCAACTCGGGGGCTTTCTCACCGGAGGTCTTTGGAAAGCGGCCTGGCACGCCCTGGCGAGCATCCATTTCGCCTCGGCCCATCCCGCGGCCCGCAGCATTGGTCCCTACCGCGAGGTGTCCCTCTACCGGCTCTTCAACCTCACGGCGATCGGCAGCCCGGGCGTCGCGCAGGGCCGCGGCTACGACGGGGGCGGCAACACCTTTGCCCCCGCCCTCCTGCCGTCCGCCGGCTCCCACGCCTTCAACGCCGGCATCTGGCACGTCCCCTTCCTCTTCCCTGCGGGCGGCGCCCACCGCCTTTCGGCGATCGACCTGGCGGGTGGGGCCCACCTGACCCTGCCGGCCCAACGGGACCGTGCCGTCTGGTTGCTCGAAAGCGGTGTAAACGGCACGCAGCAGGTGGGGCTGACCCTGCGGTACGCCGGAGGGGTCCGGGCCCACCGCACCATCACCTTCAGCGATTGGTGTGTGCCGGCCGCGCCGCCCCAGGTGCGCGTGCTCACGACCCCCTACCGCCTGGGTCCCGGCGGACAGCAGACGACACCGGCCTGCGGACTGGACGCCCTGCGGCTGCCCACCACCACCGGGCGGGCGCTCTTGGGGATGGATTTCGCCGCGAGCCCCAACGCCCGCATCCTGGCGGTCACCCTGCAGCGCTGAAGCCGCCGCTGCGACGCATCCGACCCGCGGTCGATCCATCCACACCGCTCCACCTGATACAATGGGGGGCGCGCCCCGCGGTCCCGGGTGCGGGGCTCCGGGGGAAGCGGCGGCAAGGGATCGGCAAGGGAAGGGATCGGGTTGCGGTACCGCACCTTCAGCGGCACGGGCATCCGCGCCTCGGAAATCGGCTTTGGGGTTTGGTCCGTGGCCACCACCTGGTGGGGCGTGCGCGACGCGGAACTGGCAAGAAACCTGCTCGCGGAGGCCTACGACCTGGGCATTACCTTCTTCGACACCGCCGACGTCTATGGCAACGGGCAGGGTGAGACGCTGCTGGCCGAGGTGTTTGTCGGCCGCCGCGACCGCATCGTGGTGGCCGACAAGTTCGGCTACGATATCTACGGGCATCCCGGACCGCGTCAGGGCCACAGCGAACTGCCCCAGGACTGGTCGCCCGCCTTCCTGCGCCGCGCGGTCGAAGGGAGCCTCCGACGGTTGGGTACCGACTGGATCGACATCTACCAACTGCACAACCCACGCCTGGACGCCATCGAAGACGACCGCCTCTGGGACGAACTCGACCGCCTGCGGCGCGAGGGCAAGATTCGCGCCACCGGCGTGGCCCTGGGGCCGGACATCGGCTGGCGGCAGGAGGGTCTGGCGGCGTTGCGCGGCCGCGCCGGCATCGCACAGGTGATCTACAACGCCATCGAGCGCGATCCGGCCGACGAACTGATTGCCGAGGCCCAGCGTCTCGGCCGTTCGGTGGCCGTCCGCGTGCCCCACGCCTCGGGCATCCTGGATGGAAGCTACGACCCCGACCGCCACTTCGACCGCGCCGACCACCGCAGCCACCGGCCGCGCACCTGGATGCAGGCCGGCCTCAAGGTGCGCAACGCCCTGCCCCTGGCGGGCGGCGGGCGCACCATGGGCCAGGCGGCCCTGCTGTTCGCCCTGGCCCCGGCCGCCGTCACCTCGGTCCTGCCCAACATCACCAGTTCGGCGAACCTGCGCGAGTTTGCGGCGGCAGGCGACCTGCCGGGACTTGAAGACGACGAACTGTCGGCCCTGAGCGCGACCTGGCAAGAGCACCGTGAGGAACTGGCCCAACCGATGTCCGATAGCCGCAGCAAACCAACACCGGTTGCCGGTTGATGGGGGGCATCGCGATGGGCGACCTGCACCGCCTCGCCACCTGCCGTCGCTGTCGGCGGGTCTTCGTCGCCGGCCCACGCGAGCAGGTGTGTCCGGATTGCCGCCGTCAGCGAAGCCGGCCCGCCCGGCGCGCCCTGTTGGGCTGGTCCGCCGTGGGCGTATTCGGTCTTGGCAGCGTCGGACTCGGCATCCTATCCGGTCTGCTGCACCCGGCCTGGACGGGGCCGGGCGCCTGGCTCGGAGGCGTGGCCGCCCTGGTCTACCTCGCCCGGGTGTAGGGCGGGATACGCCGCGCCGCCGCCGTGCAGCCTACGCGCGGAAGGAGGCGAGACGATGGCCACCCGGCGGAATCCAACCCAGGCGCCGGCGCGACGCAGCACCCACCGCGGCGCGGCAACGCAGGCCGGCATCGGTGCGCCAGGTTCCCGCGGCCCGGCCACCTCCATCGCGGCCGTCGGCGCCGCGGACACGGACCTCCGCCGCACGCCGCCCCACGGACCCGAGCGGACCGGGTCCGCGGGCGCGCGCCGTGGCGGCGAGCTCTTGCAGATCGGCACCCGGCGCTACGGACCCTACTAATCTTGCGCAACGGCCGCCGGCGGTCTCAGGGCCGGCGGCCGTACGATCATCCGGCGCGTGTGCGCGATCGTCGCGGCGTCGCAGGCCCGCAGGAACCGCTTGTAGACCTCCTGCACCTCCCAGACGATGCCGTCCGGCCCAAGCCCCCACCACTCGCGCGGCGTGAAGTAGGCAGAAACCGCAGCCTGGTCGTCGGACCGGCCAAACCACTGCGTCAAATGCAGGACATCCGACTGGGTGAGTTGGGCCGCAAGGCGCACCAACCGTGGGTCCCCGCTGAGCTGCGCCTTGTTGTACGCATGGTGCATCAGTTGAAAGAGGGCCTGCTGCACCGGGTTTCCCAGGAAAAAGCCCATGCCGCCGTCGCCGGCCCACGTCGCGGCGAACGCCGGCAGCGGCAGGTCATGCGCCCGGTCGGCGTAACGGCCGATGGCGTCGCTGGCGGTCAAGCATTCCACCCCACGCCGCTCCAACTCCCGCGGCAGCGCCGACAGGAACTCAAAAATACCCGTGGAGGCCCAGTGGTGCTCGCCAAAGGTCTCAAAATCCCAGCCGACGCAGACGAAATCGCCGTCCGCCCGCGCGATCCACTCCGCGTACCGATCCGCCGTCAGGGGAAAACCGGACCAGTGTCGATCGGAAAACCGGTAGCCGACGTCGTCGCTGAGTTCCGTGTGGCGGCACAGCAGGTGCAGCGGCAGACCGTGGTGGTAGAGGTGGGTGGCCCGCCGCCACTGCATCACCCAGGGTCGACCGTCCACAAAACCGCCGCGGAATCCCGCCCGGGCCAGGGCGAAATAGAGGTCGTCGCTCATGCACATCTCGGTGGTGTCGGCAACGGCGACGGAAACCCCGAAACCTTCCTGCAGGCGGTGGCGAAAGGCCCGCATGCCGCGCACGAAACGGCGCACGTCAAGGTAAAAGATGAAGCTGTGCTCCGGTTCGACGGCAACGAGCTCGACGGCGGGGCTGCGCACCAACTGCCGGAAGGACTCCAGCAGGGGACGGTCCCAGCGCTCCAACTGGTCAAGCAGGCTCTCCGAAAAGCCAATACTCAGCTTGAGCCCGCGGCCCACGAGTTCGGTGAACAGGGCCGTCGCCGGCCGGTAGCACTTGACGGCCACCTGTTCCAGGTAGCGCCGGTCCATGGCGCGGTCGAAAAGGCAGTGCTCGATATCCGAAGCCGTCGCACCCTCGGGCATCGGTTGCGCCGGCAGCTTCAACCGGTGCGGCTGGTGCGCGACCGTGTAGATGACGAGGTGTTTTGCCATGCGATGCGCCACCCCTTCCCGCCGACGACCGCTCAGCGCGTGCTGGCGGCCGCCAGGTAGTCCATGCGGTGGAGCAGGACGTCGACGACGGCCGGCCAGGCATACTCCCGCGCCGTGGCGACCGCGCCCGCCCGCAGCCGGGCCGCGAGTTCGTCCTCGCCCCGCAGCTGCATCCAGTAGCGCGCGATCTCCCCCGCATCGTCTGTCTCCAACACCAACGCGTTTTGCAGGGGCCGCGCGTAATCCTCCCCAGTGGCTCCGGTAAACACAATCGCGCCCGCGGCCATGGCCTCCAACCCGACGAGGCCGAACGGCTCCATGCCGCTGTTGGCCAGCACGGCGTCCGCCGCGCGGTAGAGCACCTGCAGCAGGTCGGCCGGCAGGAAGCCGCGCACATTGACGATGTCGGCGTCGACCGCCCCCGCCAACGCCTGCGCGAGGCCGGCGACACTCGCCTGCGGCGGGACGACCGCATCGCCCACACGCAGACCCAGCTGCCCCGCCAGAGCGAAGACGTCCGCCTGGTGCGCTTCCACGCCGCCTTTGGCCACCAACCGCGCCGGGACCCCGGCACGGCGTAGCGCGGCGACCGCGTGGACCGCCATCACCCAGCGCTTATCCGGATCCCAGCGGGCGACCTTGACGAACACGGGTGTTTCCAGCGTGGACCGCAGGGCCGCACGCACGTCCGCGACCGCCACGGGGTCGGGCGCGGAAAGCAGCGCGTCCGGGATGCCGTTGGGAATCACCATCGGATTCTGACCGATCGACCACATGGAGTGCTTCATATACCGGCTGACGGTCGTCAGGTTCGCGGTAAAGGCCAGGCGGCCCCAGTTGATGCGCTCAAAGCCCATCGGGTTGTTGGCGTTCCAGACCAGGGTGGCCCGGTCGCGCAGCCCCGCATACCACAGCGCATCCGACACGCGGCTCAAGGCCTCGGCCGTGTGCCAGTCCTCGCCCAGAACAAACAGGCGCTTGCCGGCCGCGGCCGCCGGGCGGGCCACCGCATCCAGGAGGTCCCCCGGCACCGTCTCGTTATAGTCATACAGCTTCTCGTTCTCACCCTGGTAGACGCCGGCCGGATAGTAGCGGCTCACCCATTGCGACCAGCGGTGCAGCACGAGCCGGCCGTCGCAGCGCCGCTCCAGATCGGCCAGGGATGGATCGCCCACGAAATACAGATGCGTCTGCGCTCCCGCCTCTGCCAGGGCCGCCGTCAGGCCGGCAATCCGAGAGCCCAGCCCGCCCGCCAGGGAATAGGGATCCGGCCCCTCAAAGCACAGCACCGCGAACACCGCGTCGGCCGCCTTCAGCCGCACCACACCACCCCTTCCCCGAGGGCCTTGCGCGACGGCGGCCAGTACGGCCGCCGTCCCAGGGCCGCCTGCTTTCGGCGCCACCGTGCCCGCACCTGCACCCGTCGCGGTCGCGGCCGCCCTGGAGGCTGGCGCGGCCCGCCGCACTGGGGCCCGCCGCACCCGGCCCGGCACCTGCGCCGCGCTGACCCCGCGGCGGCCCGTCGTTCCCGCCATCCCCACCCAATCCCCTTCCTTCGCGCCCGAACGCGTTCCCAAACCTTCCCCCCAGCCGCCTTCGCCATGCCGTCGGAACGGCCCCTGCCGAACAGCCGTCGGGGCAAACCGCGGCCGGAGCCGGTCCCATCGGCGGGCGGCGCCTGGCGGACGCCCGTCGCTAGGGGACGGCGGATCCTGCGGCGAAATGCAGCCCGGCCGGGTTCCTTGCCGGCGGCGGGAGGCGGAGGCGTGGCGGCACCCGTGGTCGGACCGCCGTCGCCGCGCGATTTTTTCGGCTTTGTCCCGGGTGAGGGCCGGATTGCCGGCTGGGACGAACTGCGCGCGTATTTCGAGGCGCTCGCCGCGGTCTGTCCATCGATGCGGCGACTGCCGCTCGGCTCAAGCGTCGAGGGCCGGCCCCTGGAGGCGTTGGCGTTCGGAGCCGAGCGCGACCTGCAGGACGTGGAGCGCGCGTTTGCGGCGGCGGACGGCCGCCTGCGCCCGGTCGCGGGTCGGGCGGTCGTGGTCCAGACCTGCGGGGTTCACGCGGCCGAGGCTGCGGCGCCGCAGCTCAGCGCCCGGCTGGCCCACGCCATGGCCACCCCGCAAGGGCCCGCCGCGGGGTGGCGCGAACGGTTGCTGTTTGTTCTGGTGCCGGCCGTGGACCCCGATGGCCTGGAGCGCGTCCGCTCCTGGCACGACCAGGCCCCGCCGGTCGCCGCGTCCCAGGAGCCGCCGGGCCTGGTGCGCCGCTACGCCGGCCACGACATCAACCGCGACTGGAT
>DAHWHT010000036.1 GCA_027335515.1 Clostridia bacterium | reverse complement strand
CCAACTGGCCAGGCCGATTCTGCGCCCCCAGCCACCGTCCCGAACGCTCTCGCCCTGCCGTGCTCCACCTCACGCCGCCTCACGCAGCCCTCCTACGCTGTTCAGTAAACATGTACATCCGGCCGGACGCAAGTGCTTCGAGGCGACCGACGACCACGCCATCAACGCGACAACCAAGCATGCCGAAGAGGCGTGGGCCCTGCTGCGCTTCCTCAGCGCCGAACCGTACGGATCGCGCTACTGTATGCGCAGCCTCATGCGCACTCCGAGCCTGATCAGCCTGTGGCCCGAGTACGTGAGCGTGGTGGAATCGGTTGCGCCCCAGGCCAGGTCCGTCCATTTGCAATGGTACGTCTCGGCGGCCCAGCACTGGGGCGTTGCCGGCCGCACCTTCAAATACGAACACCCCCAGGCCGTCCAGATCATCAACGACGCGCTGGGTGCCGCGATGGACCGCAAGGAGGGGGTCAACATCGCCCTGCGCTCCGCGGCGCAACGGGTGAACGCCATCGAAAAGGACGCCCCGGTCCTGGCGGCCGCCAAAGCCAAGCAGGTGGCCAGGGCACACCGGCTGTATCCGACGCGCGAGCCGGCCATCGCGCCCGTCTCCCCCGGCCTCTGAATCCTTGGGTCCGAACGGCCGTCGGCCCACGCCCCCGTCCGCGGGGCGCCGGCCGACCGTCGCCCTGGCGGCATCTCCCTCCAAACCGACCTCACGGGGAGGCCACCGCCGACGCGGCGGAACACGCGTGCGGCCCCCAAGACCACGCCCGCCTGCCCGCGCCCTGCGACGACCGCGTCCACCCGGATCAAGACGGCAACGATCCCACGGTGACCCGGCGCGCGCGGCGACCGTTCACCGCTGCGCACCGGCGGGGTCCCACCCCACCCGCAGGGCAGGCGCGGCGCCGGCGGCCGCATAGCAGGAGCGGGCCAGCCCCGGCTCCGCCCGCAGGACCGCGGCGCCCGGACCCCGCAGCTGCACCGCGGCCGGTGCCCCCAGCGCCAGCAGGCCGTCCATCCCGCCCGCCCGCAGCGCGCCCGGCAGGTAGGCGCCGGGTTCCAACCACGCCAGGGCGTGGTCCTCCGCCGCCCACACCGCATCCAGATCCAGTTCCAGACGGCCGATCGCGCCGCCGACGATCGCCCGGGCCAGCGCGGCCGACGCAACCGCGGCGCCGCCGGCCCGCAGGACGGCCGCGCGGCCGCCGAGCCACGCCAGCGCCAGAAGCAGGTCCGCCGCCGCTTCGGCGGCATCGGCGCGGTTATAGCAAAGAAAGAACTCGGAAGCAGCCGCTCGACCGGCGCGGGCCCAGGGACGATCGCCGGGAACCACCCCAAACGCGTCCACGCTCCAGGCGCGGCCGTCGGCGGCCACCAGCACCGGTCGCCGGCCATCGCCCTCCCCCGGCCGCACCACCAGCGGTTCCCGTCCCCCCCGGCGCCGCAAGAGCCAGGTGTCGCCGTCCGCCCGCGCCGCCACCTCGGCCGCACTTTCAGGGTCCACCCCGCAGACCGCCTGCAGCCAGGGCAGAATCGCGCGGCGCAGCTCGTCCGCCGCGCGGCCGCCAGCCCAGACCCGGCGCGCCTGGGTGCGCCAGTGGTCGACGACGGCCGCCACCGCGGCGTCGCCCTCGGGCCCGTCGGGCGCGGCGTGGCGCGCGAACACCCGCAGGTCGTCTAACGGGTCCGGAGCGGGCACATCCGCCTCATCCGGAATGCCCGTCTGGGTTCCCGTCGGCAGCCAGCGGGCAAAAAAGGCGTAGACGGCCGCGCGGCTTTGGCGGTTGTAGTTGTGCGGCGCCTCGAACTGGTGGTGGGTGACCCGCTGCGCCGCGCCCAGCCCCCCATACACCGCGGCAATCGCCGGATACTCAAGCCCGGGGGTGTTCACGGTCCAGTCGCCCGTCGCGGACACCAGGCACAGCGGCCGCGGGGCGCACAGGGCGGCCAGTTCCACGTTGCTGGTACCAAGCCGCAGCCCCGGGGCGTTCTCGCAGACGCAGCCACCCTGCATATGCGCCGAGACCATGCACACCGGCGCGGCGACCCGCACCCGCTCGTCCACCGCGGTCAGTAGCAGCGTCTGGGTCGCCCCGCCCGATTCGCCGGTGCAACCGAGCCGCTGCGGGTCCACATCCGGCTGCGCCGCAAGAAAATCCAACGTCCGCAGGCCGTTCCATAACTGCAGCCCCAGCGGGCCCGCACCCCAAAGCCAGCTGCGCGCGTCGCCCCAGCGGTGCGGGGTACGCAGACTGTCGCCATAGCCGACCATATCGTGGCTGCAGGCAACGTAGCCCATGCGCGCCAGGGTGATGCAGCGCATGGCCGTGGAAAAGTGGGCATCGTGGTGCAGCCGCCCGCCCGCGCTGTGTCCGTGGGGATTCAACACCCCTGGCCGCCGCGAGGGACCATCTGCGGCCGCCGCCCCCGACGGACGGTAGACGTTGCCGGTCACCAGATGGCCAGGCAGGCTCTCCAGCCAAAACTTCTCCACCGAGTAGCCGAGCTCGGGATGGTCCCGCCGCTCGTAGACCTCAAAGGCGGGCACGGGTCGGTCGTCCGCCGGATCCTGCCACAACCCGGCCGCGGCCAACACCTGGCGCCGCAGCAGCCGCGCGCGGGTCCACCAGGCGTCGGCGCCGTTCCAGACCGGCACCGCGACGGGCGTCTCATACGTGCGGGTCTGCAGCCGCGGATCGGCAGCCAAAGACACGGGATCGCCCCCCCTCGGCGCCGGCGAACGGCCATGGCCACGGCCAGCGCAGGCGACGGGTTTTCGACCCGGCGCGGGCGGGGCCTTGGGCGAGGGGTGCGCGTTTTTCAGTGCCGATGGGCCAAGGGCATGGACGGTTCCGGCGACGCGGCGTGCCCGCAGTCGCCGTCCGGGCACGGACCCGACGCCTCACTCTCCAGTTGCAGCGTGGCATGGCAGATACCAAAGCGGGTCTGCAGCGCGCGGCCGACGCGGTCCAGCACCAGGCGGGTATCCGAAAGCGGTCCGTCCCGCAACACCAGATGGCCACTGAGCGAAGTCCGCCTGCCGTCCAGACTCCAGATGTGCACGTGGTGCGCGGACAGCACCGCCACATCCGCCTCCA
Source organism: Clostridia bacterium (assembly GCA_027335515.1). The sequence goes on along the minus strand of DAHWHT010000036.1, from coordinate 6,537 downwards.
GGGCGGCCGCCACCGCCTGCGGCTCGATGCCCGGCGGGGTCCCCTCCATCAGGACGTCCACGGTGCGGGCCGCCAGACGCCAAGCCCCGAAGGCGATCAGCAGCGCCACCGCCAGGCTCGCCAGCGGGTCCCACCACAGACGGCCGGTGACCGCCACCAGGATGCCCGCCGCCAGCACGGCGGCCGACGCGGCCGCATCCCCCATCACGTGCAGCCAGGCGGCGCGGACGTTCAGCGGACCGTGCGCGTGGCCCGCGTGCCCGAGGCGCAGGCCGATGAACAGGTTGCCGACCAGACCCAGGGCCGCCACGGCCCACATCACCGCGGGGTGAACGGCGACCGGATGGCCGAGTCGGCCGACCGCTTCCACCGTGATCACCGCCGAGATCGCCAGGAGCGTACCGGCGTTGAACAGGGCTGTGAGAATTCCCGCTCGATGGAAGCCATAGCTGTGGCGCGGGGTCGGGGCGCGCCGCGCCAAGCGGGCGGCATACCAGGCCAGACCCAGCGACAGCAGGTCGGTGAGCATGTGGCCGGCATCGCTCCACAGGGCCAGGCTGTGCGAGACCCAGCCGCCGACCGCTTCGGCCAGCAGCAGGAGCAGCGCAAACCAAAAGGCCGCACCCAGAAAGCTGCCGCCGTCCCGTTCGGAGTGCGCCGCCACCCGCCGTTCCCCTTTCCCCTCAGGATCCCATGCCACCCGTCCAGCCCCTTCGGACCGCCGCGCGGCCGGGCCCCCCGGCCTCCCTTCGCGGTGGACCGCCATCGTCCCTATGGACAGGGGTATGCGCCCGGCCCCCGCCGGGCGCCCCTGCCGCCTCAGGCGACGCGCCAGGTCCCGCGCAGGACCGGGTGCGTCAGCCAATCGCGGCCGTGGAAATAGAATTCCACCGAATACACACCGGGTTTCAAGGCCGGCACGGACAAGGTGTAGCGCCGCACCTGCCCCGGCTGCCACACCTGCTCAAAGGCGATCTGGCCGAAGGCGCGGCCCGCCGACCAGCGGTAGACGGTCCGTCCGCCCTGCAGGACGGCGATGTCCGCCTCCCGGGTCGTTACCACCGGCAGCTTGGTCGCCTGCTTCCCATGGTAGCGCACCGTAAGCACCACGCGGCCACCACCGGCCGGCGCCGCACCCGGTGCCTGGAACTCGAACCCCGCATGGGTGGCCGTCAGGGTGTGGCGGGTGGCCGCCGACGCACGGGAGGCCCCGCCCGGCGCGCCGCCACCCGCCCCACACCCCGTCAGGACCGCCGCCGCCAACAGAGCCGCCGCGACGCGCGGCCCGCTGCCGTTCATCCCGTCCATCCCCCCGGCCGGCCCATCGGAGGCGCCGGCCGGACCATGGACGCCGGTGATCGGACCGAGGTTCCCTCAGGCGCGGCTGACATACTGGCCGGTGCGCGTGTCCACCTTGATCCGCGTGCCGCGCTCGATAAACAGCGGCACCTGGACGGTCGCCCCGGTATCAATCACGGCCGGCTTGGTCGTGTTGCTCACGGTATCGCCCTTGATGCCCGGCTCCGTGTCGCGCACCTCGGTCTCGATCGTCGTCGGCAGGTCCACCCCGACGATGCCGTCCTTGTAGGTGGTGACCACCAGTTGCATGTTTTCCTGCAGGAAACGGCGCTGGTCGCCGATCGTGTCGGCCGACACGGGGAACTGCTCATAGCTCTCTGTGTCCATCAGAAAGTATTGCTGGTCGGCCTCGTAGAGGAACTGCATGTCCTTGCGCTCGACCAGGGCGGCCGGCACCTTCTCCGCCGACCGAAACGTCCGCTCGTAGATGGCACCACTCAGAAGGTTCTTCAGTCGCGCCCGCACGAAGGCCGGCCCCTTGCCGGGCTTGACATGGTTGCTCTCCAACACCAGGGTCGGGTTGCCGTCCAGTTCGACGGTCATACCGCCCCTCCAATCCGTGGTCGAGATCATCTCCGCCACAGGCATCCACCCCTTTCCATACGTGCCGCCCATCCGCGTGCCCACCCCGACGCACATCGGGCGCCTCGAAAGCTCAGGCCTCCAGCGGCGACCGGCTCAGGACCTCCGGGCCGTCCGCCCCGACGTGGACCAGCTGTTCCATCCGCACCCCAAACCGCCCCGCCACATACACCCCGGGCTCCACCGTCACCACCGCGCCCAGAGGGATGCGGGCCCCCGGGTCGCCGTGCGGCGAGATGCGCGGCGGTTCGTGCACCTCCAGGCCGACCCCGTGGCCGGTGCCGTGGCCGAAGTGCTCGCCGTGACCGCCGGCCGTGATGACGGCGCGGACGACCGCGTCCACTTCCACCGCGCCCGCACCGGGCCGCAGGGCCGCGACGCCCGCCCGCATGGCCTCCACCACCAGGGCGCGGGCCGCCGCCGCTTCCGGTGGCGGTGGCGCCCCCGGCACCACCACCGTCCGAGTCATATCCGAGCAGTAGCCATCGACGCGCGCGCCGACGTCCACCACCACCATATCACCGGCGGCCAGGCGCTCCGGGCCGGCGATGGCGTGCGCCATCGCCCCCCGCGGTCCCGCCGCGACGATGGGCGGAAACGACACGCCCTGCGCACCGGCCCGCCGCAGGCGCACCTCCAGATCCAGGGCCAGTTCCGCCTCCACCGCCCCGGCGCGGCACTGCGGCAGCCACTGCGCGAACACCGCGTCGGTCAGCGCGGCCGCGCGCCGGATCGCCGCCAACTCCTCCGGCTGCTTGCACAGCCGCAATCCGTCGATCAGGCCGCCCGCCGCGACCAGGCGCACCCCGACGAGCGCACGCCGCCACGACCGATACGTCGCGTAGTTGACCGACTCGGGCTGGAAGGCCAAGGCCCGCACCCCGCCCTCGGCGGCCAGGCCGGCGACCATCGGCGCCAGCGCCCCCTGCTGGCGGACCAGGCGCCAAGTGGGACACTCGCGTTCGGCCTGCTCCCAGAAGCGGGCGTCGGTGACAAGCGCCGCGTCGTCCGGCGTGATCCAAAGCAGGCCGCTATCGCCGCGAAAGCCCGAGAGGTAGCGGCGGTCGGCCTCGCCGCTCACCACCAGCGCACCGACACCCGGCCGGAGCTGCGCCAGGGCCTGCCGCACCGCCTGCAGCCGCCTGATCATGGGCGACCACCGGCCCGGAGCACGGCATGCAGGCCCCGCAGCGCCAGGAGGTAGCCGACGGGGCCAAACCCGGCGACGCTGCCGCGGCAGACATCCGCCACCAGCGACCGGTGACGGAAGGCCTCGCGCGCGGCCGGCTGGGAAAGGTGGACCTCGACGGCCGGCACCCCCATGCCGCCCACCGCGGCGATGGCGTCCCGGATCGCGACGCTGGTATGCGTGTAGGCGGCCGGGTTGATCACCAACCCGGCGTAAGGGCCGACCGCCTGGCCGATCGCCGTGACCAGTTCGCCCTCGCCGTTGTACTGGGCGCAGTCGACGCCGATGCCGAGTTCGGCCCCCAGCGCGCGCAGGTCCGCGTCGATCCCCTCGAGGGTCTGCGTCCCATACACCTCCGGCTCACGCCGGCCGAGCAGGTTCAGATTGGGTCCGTGCAGCACCAGTATCCGCAGCCGCGCCACCCCCCGCCGTAGACACGTCCTTCGCGAACCCGATACCGAGGGCCTGCTCGAAGCCCTGGACCAGCGCGTCCTCCACCTCGGTGCGGGACGGCACCGGCCTCAGGAAATCCGCCAGCCCGGCCGCATGCCCCGCCAGCGCCGCGGTCTGGCCGGCGTCCAGGCCCAGCAGGCGCGCATGCAGACCGGCGTCAAAGCGCAACGGCAGCGCGCCATGCTGCAACAGGTAGCCGGCGCGGCGCACCTGGGCGCTGCCGGCGAGCTTGCGCCCGGCGCAGACGATCTCGTGCCGGGCCGGGGCGGCAAAGCAGGCGCCGCTGCGGCCACCGGCCCCGGATCCCTCGGCCTCCAGGGTGGCGGGCACGCCCAGATTCCTGTAGGCGGCGACCAAGGCCCGCGCCAACCAGGCATAGGCCGCCAGCACGCCCGGCGGGGCCAGTTCCAGCGGCAGCGCCACCATGTAGGTTACCTCATCCGCGGCGTGCAGCACCGCCCGACCGCCGGTCGGCCGGCGCACCACGTCCCAGCCGGCGGCCGCGCAGGCGACCGCGTCGCACGCCTCGTCGGCGTCCTGATTCCGCCCCAACGAGACGGCGGGCGGCGCCCACCCGTACAGCCGCAGCACCGGCGGCCGCCGCCCGGCCGCGACGTCCTCGGCCAGGGAAAGATCGCGCGCCATGTTCGCGGCCCCGCCCGCGGCCCCGTCGCGCACCAACGACCAGCGCACCATCGCGCCTCTCCCCCCATGTGCAAGCCTGCCGGCCGGACCGTGGATTCCCTCGGGTTCTGGGCGCCGGGCCGCGGGGATGCTAGCGGTGCACGGGGGCCAAGGGCGGACGGACCCGGCGGCGCTTCCTGTGGGGGCCGGGGCGACCCGGCCCCGCCGTCACGCCCGCAACGTCACGACCGTCGCGCCGTCGCCGCCCTCGCCGCTTCCCCCCAGACGGAAGCCCGCCACCTGGGGATGGCCGCGCAGGAACTCCCCGACCACCTGGCGCAACACCCCGGTCCCTTTGCCGTGGATCAGGCGCAACTCACCCAGCCCGGCGAGCACGGCATCGTCCAGGGCCTTGTCGGCGCGCGCCAAGGCCGCATCCGCGCGCAGACCGCGCAGATCGCACTCCACGGCGGCCTGCGGCAGCACCACCGCAGCCGGGCTGCGCCGCGCCGCGGCCGCGGCCGCAGGGGCCACCGCCGCCGGCAGCAGATCGGCCAACGGCACGTGCAACCGCAGACCACCGGCCTGCACCAGCGCATCGTCCCCGCTGGGCGCCGCCAGCAGTACGCCCTCCCGCCCGAGGCTGACGATGCGGACCGGTTGGCCGGCGTGCCAGGCGCGGGCCACCGGCGCGGCGGCGGCCGGCGCGGCCGCCAGGCTCCGCAGGCGGTCCCGCTGGGCCTCTGCCTCGGCCAGCGCCCCTTCCGTCTGCGCGCGGTCGGCGAGCCGGCGCAACTCGCGCACCACGGCGTCCGCCTCCCGCGCGGCCGCCGCCGTGGCCGCCGCCGCTTCCCGTCGGGCCTCCGCCAGCACCGTGGTCCGCTCGAGTTCCAGCCGCTGTCGGGCCTGCTCCAACTCGATGCGCAGGGCCTCGACCTGCGACCGCTGCGCCTCGGCTTGCCGCGCGGCCTCGCGCAACCGTTGCTCGTCGGCGGCCATACCCGCGATCAGCTGCTCCACATGCCGCTGCTCGGGCCGCTGCAGCGCCCGCGCCCGCGCCACGACCGCCGCGTCCAGACCCAGCCGCTCCGCAATGGCAAAGGCCTGACTGGGACCTGGCACACCGATCATCAGGTGGTAGGTCGGGGCGAGCGTCTCGGAGTCAAAGGAGACCGAGCCGTTTTCGAACCTCGGCTCGCGATGGGCGAAGGCCTTCAACTCACTGTAGTGCGTCGTCACCAGCACCCGCGCCCCCGCGGCCACGAGGTGCTCCAGGACCGCCATGGCCAGGGCGGCGCCCTCGCCCGGATCGGTGCCCGCCCCGAGTTCGTCCAACAGCACCAGCGCGCCGGGAACCGCCGCCCGCACCGCCGCCACGACCGCCCGCATGTGCGAAGAGAAGGTCGACAGGCTCTGGACCACACCCTGATCGTCGCCGGCATCGCCACAGACGCGAGGGAAAACCCCGCAGCGCGCCGTGGCGGCCGGCAGGTGCAGACCCGCCTGGCACAGGCAGGAAAAGAGGCCGGCGATCTTCAGGCTGACCGTCTTGCCGCCGGTGTTCGGGCCCGTCAACACCAGGGCGTCAAAATCCAGGCCCAGGCGCAGATCGACGGGAACCGGCCGCGCCAAGAGGGGGTGGCGCGCCTGCGAAAGTTCCAGCGCCGGCTCCGACAGCAGTTCCGGGGCGCACGCCACCCAGGTCTCCGCGAGCAAGGCCTTGGCGGTCACCAGGTCAAGGTGGCCGCCCGCCTGCAGCGACCGCTCCCAGGCGCGGGCATCGCGCCCGGCCAAGGCGGAGAGCTCCGTGAGGACGCGCACCTCCTCGGCCGCCACCCTGGCCTGGGCGGCCCGCCACCGGTTGCCCGTCTCCACGGTGGCGAGCGGCTCGATGAAGACCGTGGCGCCGCTCGCCGATTGGTCAGGGATCAGGCCCGGCAACTGGCTGCGGGCCTCGGACCGCACCGGCAAGACAAAGCGGTCGCGGCGCTGGGTGACCAGCGGCTCCTGCAAAGCCCCCTGCAGCGCGGGGCTGCGCACCAACGCCTCCAGGCGGTCGCGCAGCGCGGCCTCGAGCCGCCGGGCCTCCTGGCGCGCCGCCGCCAGTTGCGGACTCGCCCGGTCCAGGACATCGCCATCCGGCCCGATGCAGCGGCTGATCTCGGCCCGCACCGCTTCGAAGTCCGCGATGGCTTCGGCCCAATCGGCCAGGCGCGGTGCCAGGGCGGTGTGCGCGGCAAAGTGGCTGGAAAGCGCCCCCAGACAGCCGGCGGTCGCGCCCACCCGAAAGAGATCGGCGCCAGCCAAAAGGCCGCCGCGCGCCGCGCGCC
>DAHWHT010000047.1 GCA_027335515.1 Clostridia bacterium | reverse complement strand
GGTTGTGTCGGCGCAAGCTACTCGCGCTGCTCAAACGAAGGCCGCTACGCCCGTGTGGGCACCCTCTCCATTGCAGGCATCGGCCGGCCAGAGCAACGCACGACAGGTGTTTACCAGCATGTACGGCCCGAATCCATACACCATCGACATCGAGCCAAACCAGCAGACCGCCGTCAATCCCTACACAGGGCACGAAATCAGCCCTCTATAGGCGGCCACTACTGGGCTCAGGCACCGTGTAGTCTCGTGGTGGAGGGGGTGACCAGGGTGGGCAGCGACGACATGCTCTGGTACAGCATCGGGCTCGACGAGGGTGAGCGGCGGGCGCGGGGTGGCCCCCGGCCGCAGGTGGTGGTCGATCCTGGCCCGCCGGCGCCGCCTTTGGTCTGGCCTATCGACGACGACCTGACCCGTTTGACCGACTGGGAACTGCGCCACCTGCGGTACTGGCAGCCCGGCTTCTCGCCGCGAGAGCGGCAGCGACGGGCCCGGCTGCTGGACGCCGAGCAGGCCCGGCGCCAGCGGCTTCGGGCGGCCGAGGCCCTGGCCCGCGAACAGGCTTTCCTCCGGGCCCGCCAGGCGCACCTTCGCGCCGCCGCCCAGGCCAGGCGCCGGGCTCGATGGACCCGGCTAAAGGGGGTGATCCGCCGTGCGGCTGGCGCCGGTTCCGGTCCCCAGGGTTGACCCGCGCCGAAGCGCGGTGGACCCGTTTTGGGGCCTCGAAAGCGAGGACCTCATGGCGGCCGGGGGGCTCATCCTCCCGGCCGCCGCGCTTTACACCTACGGGTCCAGCACAGCGGCCATCGTCGCTGGCATCGCCGGGGCCCTGGCGGCAGTCCCGCTCATCCTTTGGCCGGCGCGTGACGGCCGCCGGGGCTACGCCCGGCTGCTGGCCTATGCCACTTGGCTATGGGAGCCCCGCCGCTGCGACCCGCCAAGCGTGGACCGCGCGGAAGCCCTTCCTTATATGTATGCGACGGAGGTGATGAGCGATGGCCGTCGGGGACGCCGCCACGTTTTACCCGATCCGCCCGCCCGCAGGGGGTGAGTCCACGGTCCAAGTGGGCCCCGACGCCTGGGCTGCCGTTCTCGACTTCCCGATGTTGCCGGCCGATAGCATGTCGTCCAGTGCCGCCCACACTCTGCTCCAGTCGTTCGCCAGGTTCCTGGTTGGCGGGTTCGGCCAACTGCCGCCGCAGGTTGGTGTGCAGTTGGTGGTTCTCCAAACGCCATTGAGCCTTTCCACCATCGCCGACCGATACCGGCAGGCGGCCCGCGACCTGGCAGCCACCGCGCCGGGAGCCAGTGACGTTGCCTGGAGTTGGGCTCAACACCTCCAATCACTGCAGACGGCGGGTCTGGCCCGCCGGCGCGGCGCCGTGGTGCTGACTGCCCGCCGGCCGGCGCCCGGCATCCGGGACCGCCTGGCGAAGCGCGGGAAGCCGGAGAGCTTGGGCCGGGCCGAGGCGGAGCGGCTGTTGGGGGAGGCCAGCCGCCAGGTCTGCGATGCTGCGCATGACGTGGGCTTTGGCCTGCGGGCGCTGGCGGGCGAGGACCTGGCTGAGTTTGTGTCGCTGTGGACCCGAGGCGAGGCCCTGGGCTGCGCGGGAGAGGAGGCGGTGGGTCTTGGCCAAGCGTGAGGTGATCGGGACGGTGTTGAGCGTGGACGAGACCCCGGCGAAGCCGGGTTGGGGATGGACTCCGAGCGGGGTCGAGGTGGCGCCGGACCATCTGGTTATCGGGGACCGGGCGTGCCAGATCCGCGAGGTGGCGGCGTGGCCGTCGGCAATCGCCCCAGGCAGCGTTTCGGATGTTGCTCTCGTCGCCGAGTCGGCACTGGTCATTGCCCTGGCGGCCGTGCCGGCGGAGCAGGTGCGGGCGTCCATCAACCGGGCACTGCCCCGGCAGCAGTCGGCGGCGCGGGAGGCCCAGCGCAAGGGCACCGTGGACGCGGAGAGTGAGCGGCGGATTCAGGACGCCCTGGGCTTATTGGACGCCATCGCCAGCGGCAGCGTGAGGCACTTCGATGTTCGGGTGTCTGGCATCTACTGGGGCGACGCAGCCGAGGGGGTGCGGGCGTCCGGCGCCGTCGCGCAGCGGCGGGGGCGCGAACGAGGGATGGACCTGGTGAGTTTACGACACAGCCAGGCCCAGAGCTACCACGGGGCCCTGCCTGGCGGGCAGCCGGTGCTCCGGGGGTTGTTGCTGGACCAGACCCAAGCGTCCGCCCTCTGGCCCTACACGGATGAAGACCTGCTGGACCGGGGCGGGATCTATGTCGGCTTGAACGAGCGCACCGGCTCTCCAGTGCTCTACGACGGTTGGACACCTGACGTGCGTCACAAACAGGTGACGGGCGAAAATGGCGCCGGCAAGGGATTTGTGACGAAGCTCATGGCATCCCAGGAACGCATCATGGGTCGCCCGGTGCTGGTCCTGGACCCGTCGGCGACCCGCGAGTACCGAGTGCTCGTTGAGGCGCTAGGCGGTACGTATATCGACCTCCAGCCCGCCGGCACCGACCACATCAACCCCATCGCCATCGCCCCCGACGGCAAGGCCATTGCCGACGGCAAGACGCCAGAGCAGACGACCGGGCGGCCTATGGCGGGCCGAATTGCGGCCGTCAAGCCCGTCATCGCGGCGTTGTGCGGGGAGAGCCTGGAGACGGGGCCGTTCGACTCTCTGTTAGACGCGGCGTTGCAGGCGACATACAAGGCTGCGGGGTTCGCCGACGCCTGGGCCGCGTGCTTCGAGGCGGGGAAAGACGCTTTGGGTGCCCTAGTCTGGAAGCCGCGCCACCAGTGGCCCGTGCTGTCGGATGTCCGGCGGGTCTTAGAGGGGCAGCCGGGCGGCGCCGCCTATGCCCAGATGTTGGCCCCGTACTGTGCCGGCGGATCGGCGGACCTGCTCGACGGGCAGACGACCATCAAGCCCAACAGCGCCACTGTGGCATTGGGAGTCAATGAGATCATCGCGACCGGCGGCCGATTCACCCGAGGCGGCTACGCCGCCGTCGTGGACTTCGCCCGGGAGCACTTCCAAGCCATGCGGGAGCCGCGCAAGCTGCTCATCGCCGACGAGTGTCACAACTTCCTCGCGGACCCTCAGATGTCTCGGTGGTTGGAGAGGCAGCTCAGGGAGGCGCGCAAGGCGGGCACAGCCGTCGTGGTAATCAGCCAGTCCGTGGCGGACTTCACAAGGAGCGCGGCTGGCGAGGCCATCTTCGCGAACACGCCCGACAAGTTCTTCTTCCGGCAGCCTGCCAAAGACCTCCGGGACGCCGCGAACGCCCTGGGGCTCGACGAGGCGGTTATCGGCCCGGCGGCGAGTTTGCCAAGAGGGCATGCGATCTTCCTGGCGGACAACCGCGCGGTCGCCCTGGCGGTGGACGCGCCCGCCGGACTCCACCGGCTGTTCCGGGCGGACGTGGCGGCGGCGCAGGCCCAAGGGAAGGAGCGGTGAGAGGTGTGGCGGGCAACGGAAATCGCTGGTCTCCTGATGATCGGTGTTGTGGTGGCGGCGTTTCTGGCCGTCCAGCACCTGTGTGACCCTGGCTTTACCGTCTCCTACTACCTCCAGGCCCAGCATCCCTGGGCTGGCGTCTTTGCCCACTGCAGCATCCACGGCGCCGCCCCGCCCTGGCTCCACCACGTGCTGACCGACATCCTCGCCGCCGCCCTGGCCCTCGGGGCGGCGGTCCTTGTTTGGGGACTGTGGCGCCTGGCGCGGCGGCAGGTGCAGGCGCGGCAGATGGTATCCGTCCGCATCCTGCTCAGCAGGGACGACGTTGCGCAGCCGCTGACGGTCGGGGCGACGTTCGACGCCTGGGCACAGACCACGGAAAACCGTTACCTGCCGGCCTTGATGGGCAATGACCCGGTGGCCCTGGACGTGGTGCGGGACGCCGAGGGCCGACTCCTCCTCTACCTGCGCTCTACCAATCGGACAGTCGCCGCCCTGGAGGCCCGGCTGCGGGCCACTTGGACCTCTGTGCGGACAGAGCGGCAGGCGGTCCCGCTCGTGCAGGGTCCCTTCGCCGCCTCCGTAACCCCTCGGTATGGGAACACGGCCACCCGAGGCTTCCGCTCCTACCGGGATTACAGCCACTCGGTGACCGAAAGCATCCTCGCGGTCCTGGACGAGGCTGGGGGCGCCGCGCACCTGCAGTTCGTCCTGAGCCCGCGAAGCGCGCGGTACAACACCAAAGCGGAGCGGGAGCAACGCAAATACGAACAGGACGCCATGGCTCGCGCGGCGGTGGACCCAACACAGGGCGGCCTCGGAATGGGCGAGCAAGCCCAACTTCAGGCCACCGTCAAGACGGCTGGCCGCCAGTGGTGGCGTGCGGAAATCCGAGTCGTTGCCCAGTCGGTGGCCACCGGGCAGGCCGTCGTCGGCGCCCTGAACGAGGCGGCTGCGGAAAACTCCTGGGTCTATCACCGGGTCTGGCAGAGCCGGGTCCGACGGGCCTGGGAGTCCTGGCGCCGGAACGGCATGCCGGGGGTGTGGCCGGTAATCGGGTGCACCAGTCTTCCAGGCGTGTTTCTGGCAACCTTGTGGCAACTGCCGAGCGCGAGGCTCCGGGTGTCGGGTCTCCTGCGGGAGCCGACCCGGCGCGGCCCGGCGTTGCTGTCTATCCCGACCGATGGGGGCCGGGATGGGGAACAGCCGAAGGGCGTCGTGCCGGTCCAGGACGAGGCGGGGCGGCGCATCCTCTTGCCCGAGGCCGACTTGCAGGCCAACGTGCTGGCGGTCGGGAGCCAGGGGTCCGGCAAATCGACGATCCTGCGGCGCTTTGGGGCGTTCCTCGCCGCGCGGCCCGACTGGTCGGGCTTCGTGCTCGACTTCAAAGGCAGCCTGGCCGAGGCGGTGCGCGGCATCGTCCCGGAGGGCAGGCCCGTGGTGACGTGGCACGCCGGGCGGCCTGGCGCCGCATGGGGATACAACCCCTTCGCCGGTACCGATCCTGCCGAGTGGGACCTCACGACCGACCGGATCCTGTACAGCATGAAGCAAGCCTGGAGTGACGGGTCGATTCTGGCCCGGTCCGAAGACTACCTGCGCCACGCGGTGGCGGCCACCATCCTGCAACGCCGGACTGCCGAGGGTTTCCGGTATACGCGCGAGGTGCTGGCCCAACCCGGCATGTGGGAAGCCTTGGCTGAGACGATTCAAGAGCCCGCTGTCCGATCCTGGTTCGCCGTCCAGTCGCAGGCGTATGTGGACGACCCGAAGGGCACGACATCCGCACTGGCCGCGCCGCTCAACAAGCTCACGGCCCTTGTGTTTGGTGAACGCAGGGCGGCGGCTACCAGCAGCCCGGTCTCCTTGGACTTGCGGCGGATCATGAAAGACCGCGGCATCGTGATCGTCAACCTGGCCGCTGGCGAGTTGGGCGACGACAACGCGGCGCTCATCGGCATCTTGCTCCTGGCGGGCATCTGGGACGCTATCCGCGAGGTGCGGGTCCCGACCATGCTCGTGCTCGACGAGGCGCACCGCTTGCTTGGTGAGACCTTCTTCCGGTTGGTGGCGGAGGGAAGGGAATATGGGGCGCGGGTGGCGCTGGGCCTGCAGTTCCTCGGGCAGATCTCGGACGAACGAGCCCGAAACACCGTGCGTGAACTCGTCCAAAACCTATTCCTCTTCCGCTCGCAGAACGTCCAGGAAGCCCAAGAGCACAGCCAACTCCTGGCGAGGGTTTATGCCAACATGATCAGCCCGGCGGAGGAAGTCCAAGACATCCTCCAGTTCACGCCCGACGACTTCCTCAACTTGCCCAACTATCGCTGCGTTGGACGCCTGCTGATCGGCGGGCGGCCCCAGCCGGCGTTTCTGGCTGAAACGATCAGGACTGAGCCGCAATGGCAGGGGGCGCCATGGGGTACCTGCCCTGACGGCTGGCTCCTGCGAGCGCCAGAGCCCGAGCGTCCGTCCGTGGCCATCGAGGAGCCGCCCGCGACGGAACCGGCGACCGCGAACAAACCCGAACCGGCACCTGCCGCACCTGGGTCGGAGCCGGTCGGTGGGGCGGAGGAAGACGACGAGATCATCGCGGTTATGGAGGCGCCGGCTGCCCGAGAGGAACCGGAAGTGGAGCCTGACCCGGCGGAGGAGGTGGTCCCCGCGCCAGTCTCCGAGGCGCAGGCAGCGGTATCGGATGAGGGTCAGGGTTTGGACCAGCCGAACCGGAAGCGGATGGTCCTGCCAGTGCCGGGGCGCGACGGAGCCACGCCCGATACTGGCGGCGGTGCAGACCTGCCGGAGGGGGTCACCGCCAAGGACATTGCAAAACTGCGGGACCGCTTCGGGGGTGACGTGGCCGACGCTGCCCTTGCGTCTTTGCGTCGGCGGACGGGGGTGCGGAATCCCGGCGGATACCTGTACCGCACTGCGTCTAGCATCGCCCAAGAGCGCGGCGCGTCTATGACAAAGGAAGGTGGCGAGTGACATGCGGGGGAACGGTGGAGTTGTCCTGAGCCGCTACTGGCGGCCGGCAGAGTGGTTCGAGTGCCAGGAGCCTGCCGAAACGGACCTGCGCAAGATCGTGAGGGGGTGGGGGCCGGGGACGCACGGAGAAGGCGACCCCGGTTTTTCTCTCCAGACCCGAGATACCGACGTGCTGACGCGACTCTGGGCCGCTGGCCCGCTGCTCACGGACCACATCCACCGGCTCTTCTGGGCCGAGGCGAAGCAGGATTCCGTCATCACGGCCCGGCTCCGGCGGCTTTGGGATTTGGGCCTCCTGCGCCGGCATCGCCCGGTGCTGGAGCGTGGCATGGGGTCCAGCCCGTATCTGTGGGCGATCTCCAAGCGCGGCTTTGACCTCTTGCAGTTGCTCCAGCCGCTGTGGTGGACGGCGCGTTGGCCGCATGCCCGATGGGACTCCCGGCAGGACAACCGGCAGCCCGGCCCGGCACTGGCGCATGGCCTAGTCGTCGCGGACGTGGCGGCGTGGGCCGTTGCCACGCAGGGGCGGGAGTGGGTGTTCGAGAGCGAACCCGCCAGCATCATCTCGGCGGGCGTGGTGCAAGTGGGCCCGCGCACGAAGCAGACGAGTTTCAAGCCCGACGCCATCCTCACTCGGGACGGGGCACCGTCCTGGTTTATCGAGGTGGAGAGGGCTGCGTATCTCCCGACGTGGCGAGCGAAGACCGAGACCTGGCTCCGGTGGGCGAAGCGTTTTGGGATGGGCAATCGGGTCCCGGCGCAGATCGTCGTGGTCGGCTATCTCAAGGACGCCCCCGAGCGGCAGGAGCGATCTATTCTCCCGCTGCTCCGAGTGCTGCCAGCAGACCTGGCCCCGCACGTCCTGGTCCTCGACCTTGACCGTTGGGACCCGCTCTCGCCAGAGGTGCCGTTCGTGCTGGCGACCTCGCTGCGCGCGGCATAACCGCAAGCCGATCCTGCTTCCGCGTGATCCTGCCTTACGTCGATCCTGCCTTGCGTCCGTCCTGCCCTACCCCACGCTCTAAATCCGTGGAGCCGATCCACTGAAAGCAGGATCGGCTGGCAAGATGCGCGGGAATGGACCGACGGGGTGCATGATCCATGGAACAGCCGGAACCCCCCGCCGCCCCGCCGGGCCTTGGCGCACACCGGACAGCGCCCCCCTGTCCCCCCCCACGCATCGAGGAAGTGTCCCTCCCCC
>DAHWHT010000023.1 GCA_027335515.1 Clostridia bacterium | reverse complement strand
GAAGCTGACCGTGGCCGCCGGTCGGGGCATCCGCTTCCTGCTGGCACTCCAGGACCTGGCGCAGCTCAAGAAGTATGGCGACGCCAGCCAGACCATCACCGGCAACTGCGATACCTGGCTCTTTCTGCGAACCGCCGATGTGGAGACGGCCAAGGTCATCAGCGCCAAACTCGGCACCTTCACGGTGCGCACGTCCAGTCACAGCATGCAGTCCGGGTCCGTTTCCGGCCGGCATACCCAGTCCGAAGTCGCGCGAGGCCGGCGCGGTGCCCACGTGGCTCCCGGGGACCGAGGCTTCTGAGGAGGAAGAGGAGGTCGCGTCGGTCGAGCTCGCCGCGCGGGATGGCGGTGCTCAGTCTGCGGCCGTAGTCACGGTGCCCACCGAGGTGGCGGGGTCTGTGGAGCAGGGGCCGGAACCGCTGGCCCCGAACACCTCTTCCCCAGAGCGCCCTACCTCCGCATCACGGCCCAAGGGCAGCGGGCGATTCAGCGGTGGTCGCGGGCGCGCCTGACCGGCTCGGACCATGCCCCAACACTTGCGAGCAGGCCGGTTATGGACGATGCTGAAGATGAGGCGGTGAGACCCATGGCTGCCGAAGAGGTGCAGTGACCCGTGAACCCGAAGACGGACCGCCGCGGGGGCCGGTAGCCTCGGAGGAACGGATCAATGTCAGCATGCTCATCCTGCAGCGGGTGGATCGGGTGGAGCAGCGTATTGACCACCTGGAGCAGCGGTTGGAGCGGTTTGAAGACAAGACGGATGCGCGGTTTGCTGCGGTCGACACGAAGATTGACGAGGTGCGCCGTGAGCTGTCCGCGAAAATCGACGGGCTAAGTGCAAAGATCGACGGACAGAGCGCCAAGATGGTGTGGCTCTTCGGCTTGATCCTCGTGGCCGTCCTCGCCAAGGTGTTCATCCCGCACCTGTAGATCCCGCGCACCCACAACACCCTTGATGTTCGCGCCCGGCCGGCAGCGGCCGGGCGTTTCCGTCTCCACCGGTCCGCCAAGGAGGTGGTGCCGCGCTGCCGCGCCTTCGCATGCCCCAAGGGCTGATCGGTTCGGTGGACCCAGACCTTACCGCAAAGGAGTACCACCATGCCCACTGTGGTGACGGGTACCCAGGCCCTTATCGCTGCCGCGACCGGCTGGCTCATGGGCATCATCCCTACCGGCGGCGGCCGCATGGCCGGCTACCACTGGTTCATGTCGAGCGTTGGATCCGGCGGCGAGGAGATGGCCGCCGCCCAGCACAAGCGCGCCGCGCGCAACACCCTGATTGCCACGCTGCTCGCCTTCTGTGCCGTCGGACTCGTCAGGACCCTCCTCAGCTACTACTGACCGCCGCAGTGTATCGCCGGCGGGCGGCCATCCGCGTCGTCCGCCGGCCTCTCACATTCCCTCGCGCGGAAGGGGGCCAAGTCCGTGTCCTCCGTCCTGGGTCTGATCCTCTCCGGCCTCCAGGCCGCCTTCCACTCCACCAGCAGCGGTGTCGGCGGACTGATCGTAGGCGGCGTCCATGGCGTCTTCGAGTGGATCCTCACCGCCGTTGCCACCTGGCTTGCCGAGTTGCCCTTGCTGACCGCTGAGACCTCTGCTTCCTGGAACATCCCTCCAAAAGCGCCGCACCCGAGGGGGACTGGACAGGACTGGGCTGGTGGCGTGTAAGGTGCTATGAAGGCGGTGCTTGAGAGCGTTCGGCCATGGCTGGGGGGCGCCCGAGGCGGGCGGAGCGGCCGTCGATCGATCGGGAGTCAGGAGGCACAGACGGTGTTCCGGGGCTGCCTGCATGGAGATGGAGTACGTCCGCGCCCAGCACCTGAGCCAGCGCACGCCGGCGCCCGAACTGCGCCACGTGCTGGAGTTCGGCGCCGAGCACTGGGAGGAACTCACGCGCTGCGCCGACGATCCGCACCACCCAATCGACAACAATCGTGACGAGCGCCAGGAGCGCCTTCCGGTCGTCATCCGCAAGAACGCCTACGGTTCCGGCGCCCGGTGGGCCGTGGACCAGGCCTGCCAGGTCTGGAGCATCGGCCAAACCCTCGTGCAGAATGGAGGCCAGGCGCTGGCGTGGACCCTGGCCTACTTCGCGGCCTGCGCGCAAGCGGGGGGACGGTGCCGGAATGAGCCTATCCCGGTTATGAGGCGTGGGCCGCGCCCCGTTGCCATGCAGGGAGGTGGGGTGGGAGCCGGCGAAGCGGTCGGTCATTGTCGAAGCCGGCGGTGGTGACCCCCATAGGGCCGTTGCGCGCGACGAACGGCTTTCTGTTACTGCATTAGGACGGGGGCAGACAGGTGTACCGGGACAAGCTCAGGCGCGCGCCCGCAGCGGTGGCGGTCCTGATCCTGGCCGCGAGTCTGGTGGCGCCCCATGTCTTTGCGGCGACGGCCGACCCCGCCGTCAATATTCCCCCGGTGCCCAATTTCAACGGGGCATGCAGCGAGCAGGCCGGGGTGGTCACCTCGGGCTACTGCCAGTTCAATCCGCTCGGCGGGCAGTGGGTGGTGAACACGCCGGCGCGCGAAGCGGCGGCGCTGCAGGCGATCAGCCACGCGCGGCTGACGGAGGGCCTGCCCGGCCTGCGACTGCCCGCCGGCTGGTCGAGGCTTTCCTCGAACCGCCAGCAGTTCGTGCTCGTCAACCTTGAACGCGTCGCACGCGGCCTGCCGCCGCTGGTCGGTCTGGCACCCGCCCTCGATGCCCTGGCCATGACGGGGGCGCGCAACCAGGCGGATCCGGTGGTGCCCGCACCCCTGAACCGGTACGCCAGCGGCACCAACTGGGCCGGAGACCAGCAGCCCGCGGTGGCGATGTATGGCTACATGTATTTGGATGGCTGGGGCGGCAGCCCGGCGCAGACACCGAACCTGGATTGCTCCGGTCCGGGTGCCCCCGGGTGCTGGGGCCACCGCAACAACGTCCTGGGTGCCTATGGCGAAAGCGGCCTGATGGGCGCGGCCGCCATCACCGGTGGGCCGTCGGGGACGGGCAGCTCGGCCCAGGTCTTCCTCGCATACAACGGCCCGCCCCTTGCGCTCTCATACACCTGGGCCCAGGCGTTGGCGGCGGGGGCCGGAGGCGGGCTGCCGACCGACCCCACCGCGCCGCCGCCCCTGTGGCCGTTTGCGGATATGGCGGCGACCACCTGGGCGGCCGGCCCCGCGGCTGCCCTCGCCGCCGTCGGGGTGGTGCGGGGCGTGGCGCCGGGGGCGTTTGGGCCGCAGGCCCCGGTGACGTTGGAGCAGCTGGTGGTGTTGCTGGCCCGGGTGCTGGGCTGGCCACCGGCCAACGGTGCCGCGCCGGCGGGCACTGCGGCCTGGGCGGCTGCGGCGATGGCGGGCGCGGCGGCGCGCCACCTGCTGCCATCCGGGGTCGCACCCGCGGCCCCTTTGAATCGCTTGGACGCCGCCCGCCTGGTCACCGGGGCCCTGCGGCTGCCGCCGGCCAACGTGCCCCTGCCGTTCACGGACCTTGGCGGCCTGTCGCCCGGTGCCCTGGCGACGCTGCGCACGGCCGTGGCGGATGGTCTGCTGCGCGGTGCGGGCGGTGGCCGTCTGCTGCCCGGTGCCGGCCTGGACCGGGCCCAGGCGGTGGTGCTGCTGTTGCGGGCCCTGCTTTGGCGGGCCCGCAACGGCCAGTCCTCGGTGGCGGGCCACCCGCTGGCCGTCACGCCCCTGCCGGGTGGTGCGGAGCTCTACCGCCTGGGATCGATACGCATGTTGGCGCCGTCAGCGTCGGCCGACCCGGTGGCCTTCTGGTACCGCCGGGCCAACGGCGCGCGCTCCGCGCTGGTGGGCCTGAACGGCCGCTGGTGGAACGCCGTCGGGACCGGGAACTCGCTGCCGGCGCCGACTTGGGCGGCCGGCGCCAGCGGCTACGCCCACGACGTTCTGCAGTTGTGGCCGGCCGGTTCCCAGGGCGACGGTCCGGCCCTGTTTGCACCCCTGGTGCGGGTGCTGCACTTCCCCAACGGTGTGCAGGTGCTGGCCCCGGGTGGCACGGCGTGGCAGCAGGTGTCGCCCGCCGCCGCCAGCGGGGTGGTGCGCACTTCGATGCTCGCGCTGCTTGGCTGAACGGCGTCGCCGCCGGCCTCCGGGGGATCAGGGGATGCGGCCGTGCAGGGTGCGGATGGCCTCGATGACCGCCGGCCCGAGGATGACCAAAAAGAGCGCTGGCAGGATCAGCATGATCATGGGGAAGGCCATCTTGATGGGCGCCTTCATGGCCGCTTCCTCGGCGCGCTGGCGCCGCTTTTCGCGCAGGGAGTCGGATTGCACCCGCAGCACCGTGCCGATGCGCACGCCGAGTTCCTCCGCCTGCAGCAGGGCCTGCACGAAGGCGTGCAGCTCCGGCAGGTCGCAGCGCTGGGCGGCCGCGAGCATCGCCTGGCGGCGCGGGGTGCCCAGGCGCTGGTCGCGCAGCACCCGGCTGAACTCCTGGCCCACCGGACCCGGGAAACGCTCCACGACCCGCTGCAGCGCCTGGTCGAAGCCGAGGCCCGCCTCGACGCAGACGGTCAGCAGATCCATGGCGTCGGGCAGGTCGTCGCGGATCGCCGTCAGTCGCCGGCGCGCCCGGCCGCGCAGCAGGGTGGTCGGTACGTTCCAGCCCAGGATCAGGCAGACGGCGACCAGCAGCGGGCCGTACGGCGTCGCGTGCGCCAGCAGTCCCGCGTAACCCGCAAGTCCGAGCGCGACCAGCGCCTGGGCCGCGACCCAATCCGCCGGCCGGTTGGAGCGCGATCCGCTTTGCTCCAGGCGCGCCGCCATCTCCGCCATCAACCGCCGGGGCAGCAGGCGTCCGAGCAGACCGCCCAGGGCGCGCAGCACCGGCGCCAGGACCCGCTCGCCAAACGGGCGGTTGAGGGGCTCGGCGTCGTCCATGACGGCGCGGGCATCCGCTCGGTCGGCCAGCCCCTGCAGGGTGCGCAGCCGCGCGGTATACAGGGCGCCCAGCCAGGCGCGGCCCCCGAGGCCGACTGCCAGCGCGGCGAGCAGTGAAACGACAACGGCCAGCGCGAACCCCTCCTTTCGGGCGTCTGCCCCGGCGCGGGCTCAGTAGCGGATGGTGACGATGCTGCGGATGGCCAGCATGCCGAGGACCTCCAGGACCACCGCTGCGATCGCCACGATGTGCCCGAGCGGATCGTGGACCAGCACCCCTTCCACCTGGGGCGCGATCAGGGTCGTGAGACCGAAGACGCCGATGGGCAGCAGACCCACCACCCATCCGGAGAGCCGGCTTTGGGCGGTGACCACGCGCAGGTGGTTTTGGACGGCGACCCTGGCCCGGATGGTCGAGGAGATCTTGTCGAGGATCTCCGCCAGGTTTCCTCCGACTTCCCGCTGCACCAGGATGGCGGTGACCAGCAGCTCCAGGTCGGGGTTCGCCGAGCGCTCGACCATGCGCGTCAGGGCCTCCGGGACCGGGATGCCGGCGCCGATCTCCCGCAGCAGGCGGCGCAACTCGTCGCCCAGCGGGGACGCCGCCTGGTTGGCCGCGCCGTGCAGCGCCTGGAGCAGGCTGTGACCGGCCCGCAGGCCGTTTCCGAGGGTGACGAGCATGTCGCCCATCTGCAACGAGAGGCGCGCCGTGCGCTGCTGGCAGGTGCGGCGGACCATCAGCGGCGTCGCAAGGAGTCCCAGGACGATGGCGAGCAGGCGCAGGAAGCCGGAGAGCGCGAACACGGTGCCCACCAGCCAGCCCGCCAGGAGACCGGCGGCGCACAACGCCAGGAACTCCTCCGGCCGCAGCGGCAGGCCGCTGCCGCGCAGGCTGGCCACGGCGAATCGGCGCAGTGGCCCCAGCGAGAGCACCCGGCCCACGCCACGGCCGGCCGCACGCAGCCGCTGGCCGGGTCGCGGGGACGTCGCCGCCGGACGCTGCG